>DATFGJ010000244.1:0-12482 GCA_035249585.1 Lacipirellulaceae bacterium | reverse complement strand
GTCTCACGTTCCTGGTTGATGTTGGCCTCGATTATCTAACGCTGGGTCGCGCGGCCCCCACACTGTCTGGCGGCGAGGCGCAGCGAATTCGCCTCGCGAGCCAGGTGGGCAGCGGGCTGTGCGGCGTGCTTTACGTGCTTGACGAGCCGACCATCGGCCTGCACCCGCGCGACAACGCGCGTCTCGTCGCCGCGCTGGCCAAACTCCGCGATCTCGGCAATACGCTCATCGTCGTCGAGCACGACCGCGAAGTGGTGTCCAGCGCCGACGCACTTGTCGACTTCGGCCCTGGCGCCGGCCGGCTCGGCGGGCAGATCGTCGCGTCGGGCACTCCGCAGCAAATTGCGAAGCAGCGCGCGAGCGTCACGGGGCCATACCTGAGCGGCAAGAAAGCAATCCCCGTGCCGCTGAACAGGCGGGGAGCAGGGAGCAGGGAGCAGGGAGTAAATGCTAAGGCCACTAAACGTCCTGCTTCTGACTCGGTGCTCCATGCTCCATGCACCATGCTCACTATCCTCGGCGCCCGCCACAACAACCTCAAGAACATCGACGTCGCGATTCCGCTCGGCACGCTTACCGCCGTCACCGGTGTAAGCGGCAGCGGTAAGAGCTCGCTGGTCGAAGACATTCTTTACAATCAACTGGCCAAAACACTTCACCGCGCGAGCACGGCGCCCGGCGCGCATGATTCCATCCGCGGGATCGAGCACATTAATAAGGTGATCCGCGTCGACCAGCAGCCGCTGGGCAACACGCCCACGTCGAACCCGGCCACATACACCGGCGTGTTCGAGCTGATCCGCAATTTGTTTGCCCAGCTGCCCGAATCGAAGCTGCGCGGCTATTCGGCCCGGCGTTTCAGCTTCAACGTGCCGGGCGGCCGTTGCGAGGCGTGCGAAGGCAACGGGCAGATATGCATTCAGATGCACTTCCTGCCCGATGTGTGGGTGGAATGCGAAACATGCCGCGGCCAGCGATACAACCCGGACGTGCTCGATGTGCGGTTCCACGGAAAGAATATCGCTGATGTGCTGGAGATGTCGTGTGGCGAGGCGTCGAAGCTGTTCGCGAACATCCCGAAAATTCGCCGCATCCTGGAAACTTTGTGCGACGTAGGCCTGGATTACCTCACACTCGGCCAGAGCGCGCCAACGCTCTCTGGCGGCGAGGCCCAGCGCGTGAAATTAGCGGCCGAGCTTGCTCGCCCAGATACGGGCCAGACCTTGTACTTGCTCGACGAGCCGACTACCGGCCTGCACTTCGATGACCTGAGGAAACTGCTCGAAGTGCTCAACCGCCTGGTCGACCAAGGCAACACGGTGGTGGTGATCGAGCACAACCTGGACGTGATCAAAACGGCGGACTGGATTATCGACCTTGGACCGGAGGCCGGGGCCGATGGTGGACAGGTAGTGGCGTGTGGTACGCCCGAGCAGATAGTAGCGAGGAGCCACCCAGAGGGTACCCGGCGAGGAGCGAGGAGCCAGAGAACGACCTCGTCGCGCACGCAATCCGCAATCCGCAATTCCCAATCCTCAATGGTTGTTTCGCACACGGCGTTGGCGCTTGCGCCGGTGCTCGCCGCCGGTCCGTTTGTCGAACGGAAGCCCTACGACCCGACAGCTCCGGCAGCGGCGCGAGCCGAGGACGTCGACATCGAGGAGGTCGGCCGAGATACGCGGATGCCGTGGGAAACTGATGGCCGGCGCTGGCATACGAGCGATCGCGTCGCACGGGACGGTCGCGCCTGCTGCTGGGACGGTCGCATTCTCGACGTGATCGAACGGCGAATTCACGAGCTTGGGGAGTTCAGTGCCACGAATTGGAACAATCGGTCGGTCGTCGAGATCAGCGCCGCGAAGAAATCCGATGGCTGGTTCTTTCACGCGATCACCGGCGAGCGCTGGCTGGTGAAATTGAAGTTTCGCACGTCAAAGAAAACCTTTGAGCGCGACAAGCTGGTGGCCGACTTGGGCCTTAAGCCGCTCAACGACATTGACGAGATTGAAGCTTACGGCAACGGCCCACGTGTAAAGTGCAAAAACCTGCGCGGGCCCTGGCAGGAAGTGCAAGTCGACGCTCATTCCTGGCAGGAAATCGACACGTCGGCGTTCTGGGCATTTTTGGAGCGAGCGGTCGCCGGCTTTCAGAAGTTCACGGAGCGCGTCAGCATCAAGCCTGAAGATGTGATGCCGTGGAAAGTGCTTGGGCAGAAGTGGCATCTTTCGCGCAAGGGCTTCCCACCAGGGAAAAAAACGGATTGGAAGCCAGAAGTGCTGGAGGAATTGCTGGAAATGCTCGCCGACGCTGCACCAGCCGGGCAATTCTTGTGGAACAATCAGAATGTGGTTTACCTGATGGTGCCCGGCGTGCACAAACCGTGGGCCACGGTTTTCACCAAGCGCTTGAGCGGCGTCGACGTCGTGCTCAATGGGCCGAAGGGCGCTTTCCAGCTGGGCAGCGTCGCGGAGCTTGGGGCCGCGCGCGAGCTATCGACAGATGGCGAAGACCGAGATCAGGTCAAGCTGCGGTTTGTCACGACTGAGGAATTGCACGGCGGCAACGTCGCCGCGTTCTTGAAGATGCACTTGGAGTCGCTGCGCGTGGCGGCGGTAGGTTGAGATGTCGTCGATTGAAGCCAATTCGCTGGTTGCGCCGCGATTCCTGTTTCGGTTCGCTGTGCCGCTCGTGCGCTGCGAGCCGATTTGGAAACCGGGCGGCATCGAGCTGGACGAATCGTATCGGCTCGTGCATCTGGCCGAGCTGGACACCGGCACCGACAATCGCGAACGGAAGTTCGCCGACGTGCGCATGGCATGGAGCACGGAAGGCCTCGCTTTGAACGTTCGCCTTGAAGGAAAAAAGCAGCCGACGTGGTGCCGCGAGGGGCGGCTCGAAGACAGCGACGGGCTGCAGGTGTGGATCGATACGCGGGCGACGCTGAACATTCATCGCGCTAGCCGTTATTGCCATCGTTACGCATTTCTCCCGGCGGGCGGCGGACGCGGGCAGGCCGAGCCGGTGGCCGATCAACTTCTCATCAACCGTGCGCGCGAAAACGCCAGGCCCATCCGGCCGCGCGAGCTGCAGGTGACCAGCCGCGTGACGAAATCCGGATACTCTCTGGCGGCATTTATGCCTGCCGTCGCGCTAGGTGGTTACGACCCGCACCAATACCGGCAGCTTGGATTCACGTACTCTGTGTACGACCGCGAGCTAGGATTGCAGACATTCGCAGCGGGTGCCGGGTTCCCATTTGATGAGGACCCAACATGCTGGGCGGCGCTGGATTTGGTTGAGGCACAAAGCTGAACCGCCCCTTGGCCGTGAGATGGAAACGCTTGTAATTCACTTCGCAATGCGTCCGTGCACGTACACGTCGCCGTCGAGTTCTTCGATCGTAATGTCGGCTAGTTGACGAGCGTCGGCCATTCGTGCCATTCCAGCGCCGGCGATCGGGCTTGGCGACTCGGCGCCGCCGGCCAGTTTGGGCGCGATGAAGACGTGCACTTCATCGACGGCGCCGGCATCGAACAAGGCGCCGAGCAGCTTGCTACCGCCTTCAACGAGCACGTTCGTCATGCGGCGGCGGCCAAGCTCGTCGAGCAAAGCGTTTAGTCGTTCGATGTGTGTTGCGCCCGCGCAGCGATAGACCTCGATGCCCGCGCCGGCCAGTTGCGTACATCGATTTTCGTCGGCGTTCGCGGCGACGGCCACCAGGACAGGTGCGTCGCCAGCCGTCTCGGCGAGGCGGCTCTTGCGGGACAAGGATGCGGCGGAATCGACCACGATTCGCGTGGCGACGCGCTTCAGATCCGCCCGGTTCGCGGGACGGGCGGTCAGCAATGGATTGTCAATGCGCGCCGTGCCGCCGCCGACGAGAATTGCATCTACGCGCCCGCGGAGCTGATGCACGACGGCGCGCGACGCTTCGCTGGAGATCCATTGGCTGTCGCCGGTGCGTGTGGCGAGCTTGCCGTCGAGCGTCATGGCCCACTTGGCAATGATCCACGGTCGGCCAGTCGCAATCAGCTTCCGATACGGCGCAAGCAGCCAGTTTGCTTCAGCGGAGCCAACTCCAATGTCGCATTCAATTCCGGCGGCGCGCAGCTCGGCAATACCCCGCCCGGCAACTTGCGAAAATGGATCCTCGACCGGAACGACGACGCGCTTTATGCCCGCCTGCAGTAGAGCTTGCGTGCAGGGAGGCGTTTTGCCGTGATGACAGCAGGGCTCCAGCGTAATGTACGCAGTGGCGCCGTTTGCCTTGTCACCAGCAGTCGAAAGGGCGTTCACTTCGGCGTGCGGGCCGCCGAAAAACTCGTGAAATCCCTCGCCGACGATTTCTGCGCCGCGCGCGATGACGCAGCCCACCATGGGATTGGGCTCGACGCGCCCGATCCCTTGGACCGCCAACGAGAGGGCGCGTTGCATGAAGCGTTCATCATTCATTGTGAGTAAGTGAGTGGGTGAGTAAGTGAGTAAGCTTCAGATTTCATCACCTACTCACTTACTCACCTACTCACCTACTCACTCTCCTACGACGGCGTCCAAAGGGTGGACTTTGCGCCCGCGGGCCGTTCGCTGTCGGGTGTCCAGATCCGCCCGGACGGCGGGGGTGCGCCGCCGGCCACAGCTTCGAGCGGCAACTCGTCTTGGGCAGGCGGCTGCGTCGCCAAAGCGTCTGGCGGAATGACGCCTGTTTCGTACAACAGCCGATACAGCGCCGCGGCAACCTGCGGGTCGTCGAGATGCTCGCGCTCGATGCGCGCCAGCAACTCTTTAGCCTCTTCGGCGTTGCCCGACGTGATGTGCAGCTCCAATTCGGCAAGATCCCACGTTGCCGTAGATTCGCCGGCGGCGCGGCTGTTGTCGCGCGCCTCGCCAATGAGCGCCAGCGCGCGCTCCGGCTCAGTTTCCGCAGAAATGAGCCGGTGATATGCTTCAGCCGGCGGAATTCGCTTGGCCAACGCTGGACGCCGGACGGCTTCTTGAGCCGTCGTTATGATCGCCACCTGGGCGCCAGCCAGCACGGCCCGACGATAAAGCTGCACCAGGTCGTCGTCGGATACCGCATCCAATTTCAGGCGCGGAACGCGTACCAGCGGCAGGTTGCTCACAGACTGGCCGGCTGGCTCGATGGGCTCGGGCTGCGGCAGGTTGAGGTTCTGCCGCAACTGGGCGATCGTTTCAGCATCTCGGCCAGTCCCGGTGCCCTGCTCAAGAATCAGCACGGCAGCCATCAAGGGAATGCGAAGCTCAGGTTCACCAGCCGCGTCGCGCGGCGTCTTGTCGCTCAAGCCGGGCCGTGGCAACGTTGGCCAGCGCTCCAGCATTGCGATGCGACGCTCCTCGGCCAGCAGGCGGCGGCGCAGGTCGGGCGGTGTGTCGCGCGGCATGTGCCAGCGCCAATTGAGCGCCTGTTCGGTAGGCGAGACGGAGCCGATGACCTCCTCTTCGCCCAATTCGCCGAGCGCATCGCCGCCGATTTCCTTAAGTGCCGCAACTGCGGAGTCGAACGCCGGGCCTCGATCAAGCGTGATTTCCAGGCGCTCGGGGCGATCCGTCTGGCGGCCGTAAATGGCCATGATGCCAACCAGGCGCGGCACGCGCTCGCGCGTCAGGTCGGCGCCCGATTCCGGCATCGGCTGATCCAACAGTACATACGTGTGCCGCGGCGGTGGTTGGTCGCTTTGAGCAAATGCAGATGGGTCCAATTGGAAATGCTGAATGCGGCGGTCGGCAGCCAGCCGGCCGACCAATGTGTCCTGATCGGTAACAGAATACGTTTGTTTTACTGTATCGACTTGCTGCTCCTTCAGGTCGGGATCGAGCAGCTGGGCGATCGCTTCCGCTTCCACGGCGTCGTCGAGTGGAACTTCGAGTTGTGCGTAGGCATGCAGGCCTGCAACCAACGACCGGTCGTCGGCGAGCCATCCCCCCAGCAAGGCTCGATTGAATACGAGCGTCGGGTCGGCGCCATAACGCTGTCCTAAACCGTCGATGATTTCAACTGCCGCTTGCCATTTGCCATGGTCCGCCAGCATCTCGGCTTGCGATGCTTCTCGTTTCCACGGCGCGTCTTCGGGGACAGCTCGAAGACGAACCTGGTCGCGCAACAGGAGCGGCAGACCGGAATAGTGATTGAGTCCGACGAGCGCTTCGTACGCTCGCGTGTCGCCTTTAGGGGCAATATTGGCATGCAGCCAAAGATGTGCCTGGGCTGCCAGAATGTGGCCTGACTCAAGCAGTGCTGTGCCGACCGCACCGATTGCCTCAAAGACACGCTGCGGCATGTCGCGCTCGACGAGTGCCAAAGCGCGCTGCAATGCGGCGGCCGCGGCGCGGCCCTGGTCGGTTTCCGACAAGAGCAGGGCTCGGCAGGCGTGCGCGGCGGGGCTGTCTGGGTGCGCGGCCACAAATTCGTCGATCGTTTGCCGGGCTGCGTCCAACTCGCCGAGCGACAATTCAAGCGACGCCTTGAGGTCCAAAAGCGATGGCCGCTTGGGGTGGGTGGCCAGCGTCTGCTCAACATGCCGCAGAGCGGCTTTGGGCTGGTCGCCCTCAATCATGCGGTGGATCTTATCGATTTCACCCACCACGTCCGAGCAGCAGAACTTCAGCTTCTTGCCGCTGCCGCAGGGGCACATTGCATAGGGGTCGATCGCCATGATGAGACCATGATCTGGCTGGTTGCTGCTGGTCAGGTCGCTGCAGCCACGATCCTAACATAGGAGGGGCCAGATGACGACCCGTCCCTGTCGGGGCTTTGTGGGAGGCGTCTCCGACGCCGATCAGACGCAACGCTGCTTGTGATTGTCACCAGCATCACTGATCCCACAATCGAGAAAGCAAAGTCGGCGTCAGCGGGCGCCTCCCGCGCGGCAGATCGCGCTACGTCCGTTGCGGAACAAGCGAATGCCGCTTGTCGGCGATGAGCTTGAGAAGCGCCTTTTGCGGATCGGCGAATTTGATGACGCCTTCGCGCATGAGCTCCGCTTCGAGCTTGAGCGGATTCACCTTGGCGTCGATTTCGGCGAGAACGTCAGCCGCCGGCATTTCATCAATTGTTCGATGAAACACCAGGCCACTGGCTTCGACGGCCGCGTTCGTTGCCGGTGGATTGGTCTGGATGTCGCTGCCGGCCAGGGCAATGACGTATTTCCACGGGGGATCCTGCGGCTTCTTCGTGCCCGTGCTGGCGAAGACGATTTCCTGCCGCAATGGCGTTCGCCGTGTTTTCCAGAATGCTTGATTCGCCTGCCAGATGCGCTTCACGCCCACAATCCCCACTTGGCCCTGCGCGGCAGGTGAAAGGTCGGGCACGTGCTTTTCGGTGTACACGTCTACCCGCGAGATGAAGATGCTGTACACGCTCTTGAACCGGTCAAGCGACTTGCGGCGCTGAGCGCCGCGCCAGATGGCGTCGCGGGCCGCTTCGTATTGGCGCATCGTGAAGATGAGCGTCACATTGATCGTGACGCCGTCTGCTGCGAGCTGCTCCAGCGCGTCGATGCCCGCCGGCGTTGCCGGCACCTTGATCATGCGGTTTTTGTGACCTTCGGACCACTTTCGCCCCAACTCGATGTAGCGGGCCACGCGCTCGCGATGCGATAGCGTGTTGGCTGGATCCTCCAGCAGCGGGTCAAGTTCGAAGCTTACGTAGCCATCGTCGCCGCGCGTCGCCTCCCAGACCGGAAGGAAAACTTCTTGAGCGCTCCGCACGACGGTGTCGGTCAAGTGCCAAGCGGTGTCTTCGTCAGAGAGTCCGCGGTCCACGAGCGCTGCTTCCAGCTCGTCGTCGAATCGGCCGGACTTGATCAAGTCGGCAATGATAATTGGATTCGATGTGGCGCCGGTGGCGCCCCAAGCGCGATTGGCCTTCACCAAGTCGGGATCGACCGAATCGAGCCAGAGCTTCGTGCCGCTGGCGACAAGCGTCTCGAGGGGTGATGCCATCGCTAGCTCCTTTTGACGGGCTCGGCGTCGCCGTCACGCGCAAGCGGCCATCATATCAAGCATCGGCCCGCGTGGTGAATCAGCGTGCGAAGGCACACCGCATGCGGGCTTGGGATAACTACGGGCATTATTCCGAAGAAAGCGACTCTGACAATTCCTGTGATTTTAACGGTTATCCCTGTATTGCCGGCTGCGGAAGGTCGATGAACGAATTCAGGTATCGCCGCGTCGGCTCCCGGCGCGGGGTTCCTGTCGCCGGCACGTGGGCCGGCAATGCCATAGGTGAGGGGAGCGCATGGCTTGGCGTCGCAGCGCAAGCCGTGCACTTGCGGCTTTGAGGAGGGCCCGATCCATGTCGAATTCGCCCCGATTGCTCGGGCTGATCATTACCGCCGTTCTATTGGCAGGCGGCGCGAAAGGCGAGGACCTGCCGCTGCCCGGCGACGAAGATTCGGTGGATTCATCGGACCTTTCGCTTCCGCCCTTCGAACCGGACGATGAACGGGCGCTAAGCACACTCCCCGGCGAGCAGAGCGTGCTCTCTGGCATGGGCGCCGAGGGAGTCGATTCATTGGATGGGTACCAGGATTGGTATGCTCGCGGCCATGGGCCGTTCCTGTCGGAGCATCACGGCCTGTGGCTGAATCAGCCGGCGCCGATCGAAAGCACCGGCACCTGGTTGCGACGAGGCATGTGGTACGCAGAGGCCGAAGCCGTTATTTGGAACCGGCTCTGGAGCCGCGACGCCAAGATCATGGCTGTGCAGGACCCCCAAGGAAACTTCTTCGCCACCAACCGCCAACTGGTGCTCGACGGCGCATCGCCAGGGGAGGATTCGTCGGTACGTGGGACAATAGGTCACTTTCTCTTCCGAGACTCGGGAAATCGTGATCACACCGCCGAATTCACAGTTTTTGGCAGCGGAGATTGGCATCAGAACCGGCGGATTTCGTCCGCCAATGATTTCGGGCTGTTCGTGCCGTTTTTCAGTGACGGCGGCAACCGCTCCTTCGACCAATCGACGACACAGGTCGTCGACTACAGCAGCACATTTCGCAGCTTTGAAACGAACTACCGTGTCCGTCAGCGCCTGCGGCGCGATCAGATGGTTATGGATGCCAACGGCAACTGGCATCGCGCCACCAATCCCGGCTGGAATCGTGAATACCTGGTCGGCCTGCGATACATGAACCTGCGCGACATCTTCGATTGGCGCGCCGAGGATATTCAGGTGCTCGGCCGTGATGCTTCGTACCTGATCCGCACGGACAACGATATGTTCGGCTTCCAGATGGGCGGCGGCTTTGGCTATGAACGCGCCCGCTGGAGCATAGGCGTTCAATCGAAAGCCGGTGTAATGCTCAACAACGCCAGTGGCCGCACGGCGTTGAACTTCACGGTCGACGATGTGGATGATGCGGATTTGCGATTGCAGAGCGATGAACTCTCATTCGTCGGCGAGGCGAAGCTCGTGGGACGCTGGCACATCCTTCCGGATTTGTCGCTGCGGGCCTCTTATGAAATGATGTACATCACCTCCGTGGCGCTGGGACCAAACCAGGCCACGTTCATTGATGACTTCTCATACCTCAATGCGACGCAGGACCCGTTCTACCATGGCGCGTCGTTCGGTATCGAAGGCTACTGGTAATGTTCTGGCTGCTGCCTACTGTGGCTGCGACTGCTAGTTTGCGAAGCCAATAGCCGCCGAGCCTTGCACCATGACGAAGTCGTGGTCGCGGCCCGCAGCGCCATTGCCGCGCGTCGCGCCGTCGCTCACAATCGACCGTGACGTCTCTCATCGGTCCCGCGGCGCGTTCCCCATGTCGCAGCGTAATCTTATCCTTTTGTGGCTGGCCACGGCCGTTTCGTACGCTTGCTACGTGCGCGGCGAGCAGAATCCGTATGCCCGCCATGTGGCCAGCGGCCTGGCGGCAATTGACGAGGGATCGCTGGAGCGCATTCCCAGTCGCGAGCTGTTCGACGGCGCGATGCGGGGGATGGTGCGCGTGCTCGAGCAGCACGGCGACGAGCACTCGCAGTTCCTCAGCGATGAGCAGGCCGATCCGCTCCGCAGCGAAATTCGCCAGCAATTCGGCGGAATCGGCGTGCGTCTTCGCTTTGTGGGAGATCCACCGCGGCTCGTCATCGCCTTTCCGCCGGAGGCCGGAACGCCGGCCGCGAACGCGGATCTGCGCGCCGGCGATCATATCCTGGCCATCGACGAGCGACCCACCGAGAAGCTGGTGATGGATGAGGTGATTGGCCTGATGCGGGGCGAACCCGGCAGCACCGTCCGCCTCACGATTCAACACGAAGATGAGAGGGCCTCGCGCACGCTTGAGCTGGTTCGCGAAATCATTGAAATTGAATCGGTATTCGGCGACAAGCGCGGCCCGGATGGGCAGTGGGATTTCCAACTGCCGGCTGACCCGCGGATCGCCCATGTGCGCGTCGTGATGTTCGGCGACCGCACGGCGCTGGAATTCGCTCACGCGATCGAACAGTCACAGGCCGGCGGCGCTCGAGCTGTCGTATTGGACCTGCGCGACAACTCGGGCGGCGCGCTGGAGGCGGCCGTAGCGGTCTGCGACCTCGTGCTGCCGGCGGGTCTGACAGTCGTCGAAACTCGCGGGCGCGATGGCGAACTGCGCCGGCGCTACGATACGAGCGGCATGGGGCGTTACCTCAACCTGCCGCTGGCAGTCGTGGTGAACCGAGACAGCGCCAGCGCGGCCGAAATCGTCGCCGCGAGTCTGCAGGACTATCGCCGCGCCGCTGTGGTCGGCGAGCGGACGTTCGGCAAAGGCACGGTCCAGCAGCTGGTGCCCGTGGGGAACAAAAGCCTGCTGAAGCTGACTTGGGCGAGCTTTTGGCGGCCCAGCGGCGTGAATCTGCATCGCATGGCCGATGCGCCGGCGGACGGCAGCTGGGGCGTTTTGCCCGATGCGGGCCTCGAGCTGCGGCTTTCGGACGAAGAGCTTGAGGCATACGTGAACTATCGCCGCCAGCGCGACCTTGGCGACGCGGCCTATCTCATGGAGGCAGGGGCGAAAGACGGCGATTCGACGCCTAGCGACGAATTCATCGACCGCCAGCTCATGATCGCGGTGGATCATCTGCGTGCTCAGCTGGACGCGCGGCAGTCGCCACTCGCGCCATAGAGTGGCAACGCGCCAAGCGCCTGTAGCAGGTTGCAGCGGTTGTAGCACTTTCTCATGCGAGCGTAATTCTGACAGCGCGCCGGCGATTCCGCTTCGCCAGGTGCCGAGCGATGCTTGCACGAAAAAGCCTATAGCCGGCAACCATTTACAGCACATGGCTGCACCCCGCAGCATGGCGTTTGTGCGATTGGCATGGCATGTGCAATTCGGGTCATCGGCCGCCGGAAAAAACGGGGCCGCTCGCAACGGAACAAATTACTAGTCGTCGAGCGGCCAATTTTCGGTCTGCCGCGAATCGTGTGCGTGTGACGGAACCTCGCACACCCTTGTCCAGACAAACTCATCTAACTCAAGAGGGGCTCCTCATGGTTGCTCGCAATCGTATTCGTTGCCAGGTGTTCGCGATTGATTCACACGCCGAACCGAACGTATCGCGCGGCGCGCTGTCGCGCGACGTTTTGCCCTGGGCCGATCCGTACGTGGCGCAGCTCATCAAAAAACTGCAGGATGAAGTTCGCTTCGAGCGGCGGCTACGGTCCGTGCTGCGAAAAAGCGCCCTCGTCTCGGTGCGGTCAGTGCCCGAATGAGGATAGCTGTAAGTCGTTAGTTGTTCGTGGAACAGAGCCCGTTTTCGCCCCACTAAAATTTTTTTCTTTTTTCACGTGGGGCGAAACTCGGCGAGTTTCGCCCCACCTTGCCCGCGCAAGTTGTTTGCTGGTTTGCATTTGGTGTATGGGGGTGGGGCGAAACTGACTGAGTTTCGCCCAGGGGGTGGGACAAAACTCTCCTCAGGTGGGGCGAAACTCGTCGCGGTCAGCCGTCCGCTTCCGTCGTCAGCGCTCAGCCAGGCGCGCGGCGTACCCGCCGGGCGGTAACGAGTTACGCCTAACGCATTATGCCGAATTGTCAAACAGCGAGCGCGCACGCGTAGGCTGAAAGCCTTCAGCTGTTGGCTAGCAGCTTTCCGCTAAGGTGAGCGCATTGTGGGCTAAGTGTACATTAGCACATTTAGTGGCCGAAAACAAGACGCAAGTTGTTTCTGAGACAAACGAGAAGAAAATGCGCTTGCGCGCTTGTGCGAAAGAAAGTTTGGAAACGGCCACGGAATGTGGTAAGGTCGACGCGGGGCGTGCTGCGCCGAGGACGTCGTGCCTTGTGCGTTGGCGCTAGTCAGTTGTGCATTGTCAGATGCACCGTCAAATTAAGTCTTCAAAGCACGTTATTGGACCGCCGATGATAGATTCATCATGCGATGCGAATTCTTTAACCAAGCGGTTATAGTCTTGCCGAGCCAAGTGGCTACCGAGGTTATTCCTATTGGCAAGGATTCGACAGTACGAATTGCTGCCTCGGCAGTCG
>DATFGJ010000243.1:0-19081 GCA_035249585.1 Lacipirellulaceae bacterium | reverse complement strand
ATCTGCACGAGGTCCTTAATCATTTTGACCAGCCTCGCGTACTGTTGCTTCGCGTCTCCTGGTCTTGTCGCTTCGAGTACTTCAGCCACACGGTTGTGTGGGGCGCTTAGATTTCGCTGGGGCGATGCCTTTCCCTCGTCGCTTGTATGGTTGGTGTTCAATTGTCTTCTCCTGCGAATGGATGCAGTGAACGTAACTTTCCGAAGACGCGCGCAAAGCTCCATTTATCGTGCAGCAGTCGTCGTTTCCAAAACTTCCAACACAGGCTTCGCTTGACAGTCGTCGCCCGGTTCCAGTCCGAGAAACGCACAGGCGGTGGAAAACGTATCTTCAATTCGAATCGATCTTTCGCCGAGCAAAGTCAAATCGAAGCCTCTCCGCACTCCTGGGCCGGCCGCAATCCACGGAATGAATTGGCTGCGTGGATCATGCATTTCATGGTTTTTGCCAGCGCCGCCATGATCGGCAGTGAGGACAACCAGCGTAGAATTGTCAAGTTTCAGTGAGGCTAATGTGTCGAGAATGCGGCCCAGAGCCGCGTCCGCCTTTTCTACGGCGGCAATTTGCTCCGCACTGCCCCAGCCGAAATCATGTCCGACCGTGTCCACACCGGGCAAATGGATGAACATCACGTGAGGCCGGTGTTTGCGCATTAGTGCCGCCGCATGGACAGCAACTTCATCATCGGAAACGGGCTCCTCGGCCGGGTAATAGTAATCGTCGAGCGCTCCGGGCTTGGTGAATACAATGAACTTCATCTTGCCAGTGGCCATGGCGGTGGAATAACCGGCCTGCTTAGCGATTTCAAACAGCGTCGGCACGTTGGGATACGACTGTTCGATATACTCATTCCATGTGACGCCGTGCTTCTCCGCCGACACGCCCGTTAGCATGCTGACATGGCATGGCAGAGTGTACGCCTCCACCGTTGTTTCCGCCCAGAACGTGTAACTGCCGGCAGCGCACAGTGCTCGAACATAGGGAGTTTGGGCGCGGATCAGCACGTCAGGGCGCAAGCCGTCAATGCTAATGATCAACACCCGATCGATTGTCTCCACCGCGCGCTGAAGCGGGGGCTCCTTTTTTGGACGGCGTATGGGTTCTACTTGGGGTGCTGAGCCTCGTCCTGTATGCAAGCTTTGCGTCGCGGCATCGGGCTGGCCTTGCGCGCGCGACAGCCCGACCATAACGAAAAGCATGCAGTAGCAGCAAACAAGTTTCATATTACTTTTTCGGCAACGAGGCTAAACGCCGACTTCATCCAGAAGTCGGGCGAGCACAATGTCTGAGTTGAAGTGCTCACGCGCTATCGCCTCGGCAGCGCGGCTGTGCCGCTTATAATCCGAATTGATGTCGTCCAGTGCCGCAAGGATGTCTTCCATCGATGAAAAGCCGAAAAGTCCTTCACCCGTCGGCAGGACGTTGCTGAACCCGGTTTCCTGCGTAACGACTGGTCTTCCAGCGGCCAGATAGGAAGCGCTTCGATCACTAAACCAGCCGCTGCGCAGCCTGACGTTTTGGTCCTTGGCCACGGTGAATTCCCCGCGCGATCCGGTGATGTAATCGCGGTAGGCATCGACATCCATGGTGAAACCGGGCGCGTACCGCACGTTCCAGCCCTTTGCCTTCAGCATTCGCTCGTCGTTTTCGTTGTATTGACCCAAAGCAAGCTCGAACCGCGACCCGCTCTTTGCCGGCAACTCGATGAACTTCGAAAACTCAAGATGCTTGCTCCAACTGTAAACCTCCTTGTGAAGCAGCACATTACGGCGCTGCTGCCGCCAATTGCCGATTGTGGTGAACACTCCGGGATCGCCATTTGCGCGCCCATTCCAGAAATCCACGACGACCGGTTGCCGCGTTGGCTTGAATTGGAATCGATCCGACACCGGCAGTTTGCAATCAGGCTTTCCGTAATTCTCGCCAAAGGTGAAGAAAGCGACGTGCGGCTCTAAGAAATCGATCGACCATTGGTCGTTGTTGTGCAGTTCGATCTGCAATTGCACCGGATCTGTTTCGAGGTACACTAGCCGGCCCGTTTTGGCATGTTCGTCGAGAGGTTTTGTTCCGCCGTGGAGGTTGATAATCAGGTAAGCCGAGCGGTACAGCTCATTGAGTTTGGCCTGATCCAAACCGTAACAGCGCCCGTCATCGTGCAGCGCATGAAACGCCCACTTGTCGCCGAAATCGAATCGCCGCATGACATCGGAAATGAATGTAGCGGCCTTGGCCGAACTGTCGTCCGACTCATGCTGCATCAACATCGTCGGTGTCCGGGCGTGCGCTTCCACATAGTAAGCGTCGTACCCCAAACGCTCGAAGCCGACGAGGTAGTGCATCGTCTGCCAGACAACCCCGGCGACGGGCATCTGGCTCATCATGCCAAGCAAGACGATCTTCTTTTTGCCGCTCACATGCATGGGTGCTGCCGTGAAATCACGATGCCTGCAGATCCGTTAAGCCAATAATCTTCCTGGGCCGATGGCTGACCTGAAGTTCATGCAACTGGCTGTAAACACCGCCACGCGTAAGGAGATCGTCATGGCTGCCGTGCTCGACGATGCGTCCATCGTGCACTACCAGCAACAAATCCGCGTTGCGAACTGTTGACAGTCGGTGGGCAATCATGAAAGTAGTGCGGCCCTCCATCAGCCGCTCCAGCGCGTCGAGGATGACGACTTCGGTTTTCGTGTCGATTGAGGATGTTGGCTCATCGAGAATCAAGATTGGCGAGTTTCGCAGGAACGCCCGGGCCACGGCGATGCGCTGCCGTTCGCCGCCGGAAAGCCTTGCTCCACGTTCGCCGAGAGCTGTTTCATACTTCTTGGGCAAGTGCATGATGAAATCGTGGGCATTTGCGGCTTCTGCGGCCGCCATGATCTCGTCGCGAGTCGCTTCGAGTCGCCCATAGCGAATGTTCTCTTCGATGGTCCCGGAGAAAAGCAGCGGCTCTTGCAGCACGATGCTAAATTGGTCGCGCAGCGAGTTGAGCGTAATGTTGCGAATATCCTCGCCATCGAGGACGATTCGCCCGCGATTCGGCTCATAGAAACGCGGCAAGAGCGCCACGAGCGTCGTTTTGCCCGCGCCGGTCTGGCCTACAATCCCCACGACCTGTCCCGGTTTGACTTCGAAGCTGATCTCTTCGAGCGTGCGCTTGCGCTCCTTGTAGGCAAAGCAAACGCCTTCGAACCTGATCCAACCTTCGCATTGCTTTAATGGCTTCGCACCGGGCGTGTCTTTGATTTCCACCGGAGTATCTAGAAGTTTAAACGAGGCTTCAAGGCTTACCGAGATTTCCTGGAGCGAGGCGACAGTCGTGCTGATTGTTTCCAGCGGTTTGTAGACCGCTGCAATATAGGAAATGATTACGAGAAGCTCCCCGACTGTGATGTCTCCTCGCATGACGTGCCAGCCACCAAAGCCGAGTACTGCCGCAGTGCCGGCCGCAGTGATGGTATTGACGCCGAGCGAAAACATTGTTTGACGCACAGTAAGACTAACTCGCTTAGCAACGGTATTGATACCATGTTCTCGAAAACGGCGATGCTCGTAGTCTTCACGTCCAAACGCGACGACCACGCGCTGCATCGAAATCGCTTCATGGATCATCGAAAGCGATTCCGCTTCCATGCCTCGCACTTCCTGAAGTTGCGGGTGCACGCGCGTCATATAATTGGTCACGGAATAATAGAGAAAAGGCACCACACCCATTGCCACAATCGCTATTTGCCAGTCGAGCAGCGCAACGATCCAGAACATGCCGATCAAAGTCAAGAAACTTTCAACCAGCGGAGGAATGATCATCACCATACGGGCGATGCCGCTTCCCATGTTGTTGATCGCAAAGATGATTTTGCCAGTGCGGCGCTGATCATGAAACGCGAGCGACAACCGCTGTGCGTGTTGCATCATGTCGCTGCGAAAGTCAAGGACCATGCTCTGGTCGATCTTCGTGTTCACGTACGTGTGCAACACCGTGGCCGCGTTTTGAAGAATGGCGATCAGCAGCCCGGATGCCACCACGACCATCAGCAACAGGCCGCGGTTGTCGGCTAAGGGTCCCAGCAAGAAATCCAGAAACGGCGGAAACTCCTTTTGCCCGAGCACATGGTCAAACAGAATTGCGACCGGCCACGGAGTGAGCAGACTGAACGCCGCTCCAAGCACGATCAGCAGCCCGGACAGCCATGCAAGTCGCCAATAGGGCTTCAGATACTGTAGAACGCGTGGGAAGTGTTTCATTTCGATCGAAGCATAGCCGAGCGAAGACAAGTCAGAGGATCGGAATCAACTTTCAAGCTCACTTCCCGATTTGGAGGAAACGAAGAGCGGGACATTCTCTGTGCCGTACCGACCTTCTGAAACCGTTTCATAAGTGCGCTGACGCGATCTACCCGGATTTCCGCGCGAACGTCAACATTCTGCCGCTTTGCTGCCAGTTAAGCACAGCAAGTTGCCCAACGACTTTGCCCATGATCTCGCGAAAGAACAACTTGCGAGCCGCCATCGGGCCGACATGGAAACCAAGACCCGATTCCGAGTGGACTACTCCGTTTTCGTCCACCCGTGCTGCATAACCGTCGGCGGGGAAAGCAAAGCAGATACCAAGGTCGACTGCTATGGCTCGGCGACGCATGTGTTCGCGGTAATTAAGATCGAAGAATCCTTTCAAATCGAAGCGAGAAAAGTCATATCCTCGCCACGGTGGCCGTACATCATTTGAGCATATCGTTGCCGGATTGTGCCAACTTTTTCAAGCGGCCCTCAGATACCCCGCTGCCGAGGTAGTGAGACCCCCGCCTTAGGTCAAAATGACCTATGCATCCCGTTATGATCACCATGCCACGAACGGAAATCAAGTTTCTTTCTCCGACCCGGAGCGAGCCCCGGCGGTAAAATGTAGAGCTTAAAGCTGGCTGGTACGGGTATTGCCTCACCTCGCCGACGTCGAACCGGTACCAGCAACTTGGATGCATTGATTCATGAAAGCACCTCAGCGCTTCACCATCGGGTTCTTGTTGGTTGCGTTCAACATCATTGCTTACCCGACGCTCGCAGTCACGCTTGCGGCGGACGATGCGTCTCAGCCGGCTTATGCCGACGGCTGGCAATCAGGGGACAACGGGGGCAGTGGCTTTGCGCCGTGGGCACTCGAATACAGCGGTCTCGTCCCGGGGTTGTTCCATGCCCCACAATTCATTGATCGAGGACCACTGAGCGGCAACTCGCTGGGAGCACCTGCGTTCGGGTTGACCACGGGCGATCGAGACTTTTTCAGCGACACCAGCGAGGCCCAGCGGGCTTTTAGCGCGCCATTGGGCATTGGGCAAACATTCAGCATGGATATCGATGGCTCGGCGCTGGACCCAGTGGCCACAAAGTTCTCGTCCGGGAATACTGTTCAATTATTTGGAGCCGACGGTCAAGAACGCTTCGGGCTATACACAAATAACAGATTCCTGGGCGACAACTGGATTGTAACCGATGACGTAAGCACCGGTATTCCCGCGGCGACGGCGTTTCACATGGATTTCACTTTAGCAACGGCAGATACGTACAACCTGACTCTATCGCCAATCGGCGGCGGCGCGCCATTGTTCACGCGAACCGGGGCAGCTCTCACCGGCACCGCTGGCACTGGCATCAACAGCTTGCGCATCTCTGATTACGGAACCGGCAGTTCACTGGATGGTGTTTCCGAACTGTTTTTCAATAACTTCATGGTGACTGCTGCGGGGCTCAACGGCGATTACAACCACAACGGCGCGGTAGATTCAGCCGATTACGTCATTTGGCGCAAAACACTTGGTTTCGTTGGCGACGGCCTGCCTGCCGACGGAAATGGAAATGGCCGCATTGATCCGGACGACTACAATGTGTGGAGAGCCGATTTCGGCGGGACGTCCGGCAGCGCCGCGGGAAACTTCGCAATCACGGTGGCAGAGCCTGCTAGTGGCCTGACCGCAAGCGTCACCGTCGCCGGCTTTCTCATCGCTTCTATTTTCAGGCGCCTAGGTGGGCGGCTTAGCATTAAGCAGCTCGGACTCTCGCTATAACAGCTTGCAATTCACGGCCGTGCACCTAAGGTCTTGCGATTTGGCAATTGGAGTTGTTGAACTTGCTGTGGTGTTTTGCGCCGCGCCGTTGATTTAATGTTACAATCAGGGTTATCTCCGACAGCGAATCCGATATGCAATGGCGGCAAATAAGCGCCGTTATTAGCCGATGAACTGCCTGCCCGAGTGTGAGTCCGTATCCGAGCGCATCCGCGTGGATGGAAAGTTTTTCCGTGTCGGGCCGCGCAAGTGGTACGTAAAAGGATTCTGCTATGGGCCGTGCGCGTCGAATTCTCGCGGCGAATCGCTGCCTGAGCCTTCGCAAATTGCCGCGGACTTTCGGAAAATGCGTGAGCTTGGCGCCAACTCTATTCGCTTGTATTCCCTCCCCTCTTCGGCCACGCTCGACGAGGCCTATGAACAGGGGCTCAAGGTTGTACTGGATGTTCCCTGGGAGAAGCACCGCTGTTTTTTTGAAGACTGGACGGCGCGCGAGGCGGCACGCCGCCAGGTTACGGCCGCGGCCCGTCTGGCGGCAAAGCATCCGTCGGTCATGGCTGTCAGCGTCGTCAATGAGATCCCGAACGACATTGTTCGATTTCATGGTCATGAGCGTCTCGAGCAGTTTGTCGAAGAACTTTCGGATTCGGTGAAACAAATTGTCCCGGATTGTCTGACAACGTTCGCAAATTTCCCAACGACGGAGTTTTTCCAGCCGGCCGGGTTTGATTTTTATTTCTTCAATGTGTACTTGCATGATCTCGAACAATTGGGCGCCTACTTTGACCGGCTGCAGCACATTGCGGGCGATCGGCCGCTGGTGCTTGGCGAATTTGGTGTCGACTCCTATCGACAAGGGGATGCCCATCAGGCGGCCCTGATTGCCGGCCACGTGCAGACTGTCTTTCAGCACGGGCTGGCTGGGTCATTCGTCTTTTCGTTTACCGACGACTGGTTTACCGGTGGGTCCCAGGTCGGCGATTGGGGATTCGGCGTAACGTCCCACGAGCGGGATGAAAAGGCAGCGGCAACAGCGCTTAAGCGCGCCTGGCACAACGCACCTTTTGCTGAGCAAAGTAGCGTGCCGCGCGTGTCGGTAGTCGTATGTGCTTACAACGCTGCGGGCACACTGCGCGAGTGCTTGGATTCACTCATGCGGGTTAACTATCCTGACTACGAGGTGATCCTCGTCGACGACGGCTCGGCGGACATTACGCCGCAAATCGCCGCGGAGTTTCCGCAATTCAAATACATTCGTCAGCAGAATCACGGCTTGAGCTATGCTCGAAACGTCGGGGCCGAGCACGCAAGCGGCGAGATAGTGGCCTACACGGATGCCGACTGCGTGGTGGACGAAGACTGGCTGCGCTGCCTCGTCCAGGCCATGCGAGACCAACAAGTGCCGGCGATCGGCGGTCCGAATATTACGCCTCCGTCCGATGGCTGGAGCGCTCGCTGCGTTGCGGCCAGTCCAGGCAACCCCAGCCACGTCATGTTCGACGACCGATATGCCGAGCATATCCCCGGCTGCAACATGGCCTTTCGAAGGAGTGACATTCTCGAGCTTGGGGGTTTTGATTCCCAGTTCCGGACAGCCGGAGATGATGTCGATTTCTGCTGGCGCCTCTTGGATCATGGCGGAGCGATAGGATACGCCCCGGGCGCATTCGTGTGGCATCACCGGCGTGAAACGGTGAAGGCTTACTTAAAGCAGCAGATCGGCTACGGGCGGGCCGAAGCTCTGCTGCATTTCATGCATCCGCATCGCTTCAGCTTGCTGGGCCATTGCGGTTGGCATGGCCGAATTTACGGCAGTGGTGCGACTGGTTTGCCGTTGGCGCCGGAACGGATTTATTATGGCACATACGGCGTGGCGCCCTTTCAGACGATCTATCGGCACAATCAGTATGGCTTGTGGGCGTGTGTCACCTGGTTGGAGTGGCACCTGCTTGCCATGTTTATGCTGGCCCTGTCGTTCATGTTTTGGCCACTCGTGCTTATTAGCGCCTTGATGTGGAGCGGATCGCTCGCGTTGGCCGCGTATGCGGCACGCAAGGCGCCGCTTTCCAAGAATTCGCCGTGGTGGAGCCGCCCGCTGGTTGGTGCGCTGCACTTGATTCAGCCGCCGGTCCGCGCCTGGTTCAGGACAACGTACGACTTACGCATGTGGCGGCCACAGTTGCCGGAGTCCTATTACGACGTGGAGCACGATATCAAGCGAATCTCGCCGCGGGAAATCGACCTGTATTGGTCGAGTCGTCATGGTGCGGGCCGAGAGGATCTGCTGCATTGTATTACCAATGAAGCGAAGCGATTAAAATGGCTCGGTGTGTTTAATAACGCCTGGGCCACGTGGGACATCAAGCTGGTGGGCGATTTATGGCACACGCTGCACCTGTTTACCGTGACCGAAGAGCTCGGAGGACAAAGGCGATTTACTCGGGCACGTATTATGGCCAAGCCAACGCTGGTGAACCGCGCGGTATCGGTCGCCGCTTTGATTTGGTCGGCGGCCGCACTTATCAGTCTTCAACCGATTGCCTTAGGCCTGGCGATGTTGGGCTCCGCGGCCGCATTGATGCAGAACATCAGCAGCCGACGATCGTGCCTTCGAGCGGCAGCCTGTCTGGTGGCTCGGGCAGGTAAAGCAGCGGATCTCGATCCGGCCGATAAGAGTGGAAACACGATTGAACGTTTTTCTTCCGGCATGGACGCTCAAATCTGGACTGATTCAGTGACAGCTGTGACGCAAGTCTCATCATAAGCGCACTTTTTTGCTGGAACGGCAATTCGTCGAACGATGGTCACGTTAAAGGCACAGCCGAGTGCGGGGATCAAGCCTCCGACTCAGTGCGCTTCAGGTCGACTGCGAATAGTGGTCCTCGGTTACATCGTCCGCGGACCGATTGGAGGCATGGCGTGGCACCATCTGCAGTACGCCTTGGGACTGAAGCAGCTCGGACACGAGGTGCTGTTTCTTGAAGACAGCGATGACTATCCATCGTGTTACGATCCCTCGAATCATTCAATTGGCACGGACCCAACGTATGGGTTACGGTTTGCCGAGCGTGCGTTCGAGCAACTTGGTTTGCGCGACTGCTGGGCGTATTTTGATGCACACGACACCGGGTGGAACGGGCCCGCGAGTGACAATGCACTCAGTTTCTGTAATGATGCCGAAGTTCTGCTCAATGTCTCGGGTGTTAACCGCATTCGAAGTTGGCATCGAAAAATCCCGGTTCGTGTGCTGATCGACACGGATCCGATCTTTACGCAGATACGCCATTTGAAAGACGCGGAAGCCTGTGCGCGAGCCGCGAGGCATAACGCCTTTTTTTCCTTTGGCGAGCTTATTCATTCATCCGATAGCGCGATACCGAACGACGGATTTGACTGGCATCCCACACGGCAACCGGTCGTGCTCGACGCATGGCCATTTAGCAAAGGACCAACTGATCGCCCTTTTACCACAGTGATGCAATGGGAGAGTTATCCTGCCGTAGAATGGAATGGAAGCCGATTCGGGATGAAACGCGATTCTTTCAGCGTGATTGACGACTTGCCGGCCCGGGTGCCGTCACCGTTAGAACTCGCCCTGGGCGGCGAATCGGCGCCGAGACGGGAGCTTGAGCAAGCCGGCTGGAAGATAGTTAACCCACTTGTCGTCGCGCGCGACATCACGAGCTATCAAGAATACTTGCGCAAGTCGCGGGGCGAACTGAGTGTAGCGAAGCATGGATACGTTGCGGCGCAATGCGGTTGGTTCAGCGAACGTACCGCGTGCTATCTGGCGACAGGCCGCCCGGCCGTGGTGCAGGACACGGGCTTCAGCCGTCATATTCCCTGCGGCGCGGGACTTTGGTCATTTAACGACGCAGCGGCGGCGGCCGACGCGATTGAGAACATCGACGCAAACTATGACGCTGAATGCCGCAGCGCTCGTGAACTCGCCGTGGCCTATTTCGACTCGCGCAAGGTACTTGTCTCGTTGCTCGAGCGTGCGTTTGACATGGCCAAGCGGCCAAATCCGACTGTTGCTGCGCGATGAAGACTGAATACTCACCGCAATACTATCACCGCCTTAAGAGCGGAAGCCACAACTCGGCGAAGGCCGTGGTGCCAGTCGTGTTTCAGCTGATCAAGCCGCACAGTGTAGTCGACGTCGGCTGTGGTACCGGAGCATGGCTGGCAGAATTCGAACGGCAGGGAGTGCCGGATATCCTGGGCGTTGACGGCGCGCACATCCCGGTGGATCAGCTCGAGATCGACCCGGGCAGTTTTCTGGCCGCTGACTTCACGCAGCCATTACGGCTGCGCGGCCAGTTCGACCTTGCGGTGTCGCTTGAAGTGGCCGAGCATTTGAAGCCAGCTCAATCAGAACAGTTCGTCGAAACGCTGACGAACCTCGCGCCCGTGGTTCTTTTTTCAGCGGCCATCCCTTACCAGGGCGGCGAGCACCATGTGAATGAACAATGGCCAGCGTTCTGGGTCGAGCGTTTCGCCGCGCACAATTACATTGCGCTCGATCCGTTTCGCCGATGGCTCTGGGAGCGATCGGACGTTGACTGGTGGTATGCGCAAAACTTGTTGTTGTTCGTGCGGCAAGATCACGTTTCCAAGTTCCCACGACTATCGGGCTTGATTGAATCCGACTCATCCGTCATTCAAACGTATATTCATCCGCGCAACTATTTGAACCATGCGTGGCAGAACCTCGTGCTGCGAGTTTCGGTAGACCTGGCGACAACAACGCGTCCAGGCGATGTCATCGTGCTGGTGGATGAGGATCGTTTCGGCGCACTCTATTTACCCGGGCGTATAGTTCGTCCGTTTATCGAACGCGATGGCATTTACTATGGCCCGCCGCAAAACGACGCTGAAGCAATTCAAGAGCTGGATCGAATGCAAGCCGACGGCGCCAGTTACTTGGCAATCGGCTGGCCGGCATTTTGGTGGTTGAGCCATTACAAGCGCTTTGCGAAACACCTGGAAGATCATTTTTTTACGGTGCTGCGCAACGAGCAGGTGGTTATGTACCGCCTCGACGTGGATTATGAACCCACGCACGTACGGACTACTTTCTGAGCCTTCGGCATGCGTGCGATCGTAACAGGCATGATCGCAACGTATCCCGTCGGCGGCGTCGCCTGGGATTATGGGCAGTACATCCTGGGGTTAGAGGCGCTCGGTTTTGAAACATATTACGTCGAGGACACCGGAGGGCCGACCTACGACCCGACACAGCGGCTTTACGGCAAGGATTGCGCGTACGGCGTACGTTTCCTTCGTGAATCTTTAGCAAGCTTGTCTCCCAAGCTGGCCGAACGCTGGCATTTTCGGTCGGCCGACGGGGAGTGTTATGGCCTGCCGCAAAGCCAACTGAAACCTGCGATTCAATCGGCCGACGTCTTCGTAAACGTCTCCGGCAGCGCTTTGTTGCGCGATGAGTACATGACGTGCCCATGCAAGGTGCTGATTGATACGGATCCCGGCTGGAATCAATTTTTCAACTACCCGCGATGGGACGCGCAACCGGGCTGGCAAGGTACGCACGGCTACCGGGCCCACGACCACTTTTTTACGTATGCCGAACGACTAGGATATTCAGACTGCTTGCTGCCAGACATGGGGCTTACCTGGCATCCGACGCGCCCACCGGTCGCGGCCGATCGCTGGCAACCGTGCCGACCAGAGCGGGCGTGGTCTACAGTCATGACCTGGAACAACTTTCTTAAGCCCGTGGAGTATCAGGGACGCGTCTTCGGCACAAAAGAAATTGAATTCTCAAAAATTGAGGGGCTGCCCAGGATGCGGCCAGAAGTTCAATTTGAGATCGCAAAGGGCGGCGCGGAAGCGCCGGTTGAACGATGGCAAGCGGCTGGCTGGAACGTGATCGACTCCCATTCGATTTCGACGACCGCAGACGATTATCGGCGTTATATTGAAACGTCACGCGGCGAAATTAGCGTGGCAAAAAATTTGTATGTCGCCACTCGCTCCGGCTGGTTTAGCTGCCGCTCGGCGTGCTATTTGGCAGCCGCTCGGCCCGTGGTCGTGCAAGATACCGGTTTTTCAGAGATTGTGCCTGCGGGCGAAGGGCTGTTTGCATTTACCGACCGTGCCCAGGCCGCGGCGGCGATCGCGGAGGTCGAGTCCGACTACAAGCGGCACAGCCTGGCGGCAAGGGCAATTGCCGCCGAGTTTTTCGATGCCCGGCACGTCGTCAGCGGTATGCTGCGGCAAATAGGTCTGCTGTGATTTCTCATGACGAGCACATGAGCTACAACGACCTGGATATCACGGGAAACTGGGATTACAGCAGTTTGCCCCCGAACGTGCGTGTTGGTCACGACTGTTGGTTAGAGCGGCGGGACAGCTTTGCGCGTTTTCGCAGCGAGAAGGATCCCGGCTTGGTGCTGGGAGATCGGCTGCGCGTTTATACGTGGACGACATTCAATGTCGAGCCGACGGGTTACATCGAGGTGGGAGACGATTCAGTGCTGGTGGGGCCCGTGTTCATGTGTGCGGAGCGAATCGTTCTCGGCCGCAATGTTACGATTTCCTACCATGTCACGATTGCGGATTCGGACTTTCATCCAAGCGATCCCGAACTTCGCATCCGTGACGCCATCGCGAGCAGCCCGCAAGGCGATCGCCGGCAGAAGCCGGCTCTCGTTTCGCGGCCGGTAACGATTGCTGACGACGTCTGGATCGGCGTTGGCGCAATTGTTTTGAAGGGCGTTCATATTGGCGCTGGAGCTCGAATTCAAGCCGGCGCTGTGGTCACACGCGATGTGCCTCCGGGCGCATTGTTCGCCGGCAACCCGGCCCGTCCGATCGAAGAATGAACCATGATGGCAACATTCCATCTCGAGCACGATTGGTTCTCTCTGCCCGTCCCGAACAACGTTCGCCTTGGTGCAGGGTCATGGCTGCATAGCTCATTTGCATTCGCGCATTATCGCAGCCGCGCTGCGGTGGGAGTGCGTGTGGGCAGCAGCACCGGACTTTACGCCGGCACGTTTTTTGATCTTGGCCCCGATGCCGAAATCGAAATTGGAAACTACTGTTCCATCGTGGGCGCCATTTTCGCCACGAACGGCCGGGTCGTGATCGGCGATTTTGCACTTATCGCCCACGAGGTTGTCATAGCGGACACACACTGGCCCACGCCAAGTTTCCACCAATTAGCTGCCGAGCAGCCGCGAGCTTCTCAACAGCCTGTCAGCTCTATTGAAATCGGAGCAAACGTGTGGATCGGCACGCAGGTGGTTATTCTGGGAAACGTGCGCATTGGAGAGGGCGCTATAATCGGCGCCGGGACTCTCGTGACCCAGGATGTGCCGCCATTAACCCTATGCGCGGGCAACCCGATGCGAATCGTGCGCACGATTTCCAAAAACGTGAGAGAGCGCCTGCACTAGATTCGCGCTACTGGACGGAAACCGAGTGCCCGTCGGCCTTGGCACCCAGAAATTGGTACAGTTGGTAATCGATCGCCTCGTTCAAGAAATGCACGCTTCCATCGCCAAACAAGAATTGAGCGCCGCCCGGATGTGCCGATTTGAAGCCGACGTCGGTGTTCCAAGTGCAGGGCCGGTTGCAGGCGTTGGGCGCTGAATCACTACACGAATCGTAGTTTATCCTGATTAGCGTTGTGCAGTAGCCGTTGCCGTTGTTCGTATAAGCCCAGCCGGATTGCGCGTGGACCGAGCACGGCACTCGAACCTCGCCCACGAAGATCGTCTTCGACAGTCCATCGGTAATTTGACTCGGCTTGGTGCTCACTCCAAGGCGCGTGAAGGGTCCGGCGAAATTTTTCCCATTATCAATCGGCGCCAATTCATACCTCTTGTCATATGGGGTTTTGCACGAGCAGTTGGGATTGTCGTAGACACCCGTTGGACCATTCGACGCCGCGTAGTTGTGCACCGCACGCCCCACGAAATACTGGTTATGATCATTGCTGGGGCCATCGAAAATGCCATTGTGAGAATCACTTGGACAAACGTACGCCTCGACAATCTGAGATGCAATCGGCGTGTTTGTACCCGGAAATACCTCAAAATCAATCTCTTTCTGATCGAAGTCAAACGCATCGTACAAAGCCTGGTGCTCGATGTACGGCAAAAGATGAACCAGCATCGAGCCATGACGACGCCGCTCCGCTTCAGGTTCCACCCAGCGGTCCCAAATTGCTCCCGGCGGATAGACTTTCTTCGCCGACTGGTGATTTGCGATGCCGATACCAATTTGCTTGAGATTGTTCAGGCACGATGTTCGCCGCGCTGATTCGCGTGCGGCCTGAATTCCGGGCAAAAGCAGAGCAACCATCGTTCCCACGATGGCTATGACGAGTAGCACCTCGATCAGCGTAATTCCCGTAGCGACTCGGCGCTTCATATCACGTTGCAACTCAAACAGGTGCCCGGCGTCCGTCGGTACAAGATGCTCGTTGGAAATGCCCGCTAGCACATAGCAATGCGTGCTCACGGGGGAAAATAACTTTAGGTCTTTCTGCACGCTGTGCAAAGTACTGCCGATTCAATATGGCCGCTGGCGGGTTCTGCCTGATCGATTCGAGGCCAATTTGCGCGTCCATCGCTCTGGATTGATACCGACCAATGCAATCACGAATAACACAAAAAATGGCGGCTCGGGTATGGCCGGCAAAGTCGACGCAGCATCAGCAACCCCCGCGCCGGTCGGTCGCGACCTGCCGAAATTGGCTTGCCAAACGGCATAGTCTTCTTCATCGACTTCGCCATCGCCGTTTCCGTCTGCGGCCATAGGGAATTCTGTCTGGTCGAGCAATTTGCGCCATATGGCGTAATCCGCCGCATCCACGATGCCGTTACTATTGTAATCGCCGGAGAACGGCACAAATTCCGCTGCGCCAATATCAGCCTGTGGCCCCTGCGGAATCGAAGCGCCGTACACATCATTAGGTCCAAGGCCACTAAACCAGACGGGCCAAGCCGTGCTATCGAGTGCCAAGCCGGCGTCGATCAATGCCGACGGCGGGACGGGACGGTAATCGCCCTCGCCGGAGAACCGCGGATCGGCTTCGATGCCGGCCAACTCGCCGTCAACGAGCTCCTGTTGCGTAGCCGCCGCCCACTCCGCAATGCTGGCGAACTCGGTTCCATCGAACACAATTGGCGCATCGTCGGTCCAGTACGCATTGCTTACGAATTGTGCTTGATCGACCGCCGTAGTACCCTCGACGAGCGCGGCCCCATTGAGCGCTACAAATAGATTGTTAATCAGATCAATCTCGTCGTGGTTTGAATTCACAAACCAGACTGCACCGCGGCTATTCGGGGCGACCTCGCGGTCAACAACGGCCGTGTTGTTATGAAATAGCGCGGACTCGGCAATGCTCTCTGAATCCTGTCCCCAAATCGTGAACGCGCCATATTGTTCGGCCCCATCATTGACCGACAGGTTATAGCGAAAGACGTTTTGCTGCATTGGCTCCGCGAAGCTGAACTGAGCCAACAGAAAACCGGCGCCGGAATTATTGCGAGCGAGGTTGTACTGAACGATCGAGTTCGTAACGCCGCCGTCGATGTCGAAGCCGCCGCCATCGCCGCCAAGAGGCGACCGATTGTCATACGCGCTATTGCGTTCAATCGTGACGTCATTGGATTGCCACGTCCAAATGCCGACATTTCCCTTTCCAGCTTCGACGCCATTTGAATGCGCCACGCTGTTTTGGATCACCGCGCCATCGACCTGGCCCACGACGATTCCATGACCGCAATGTGGCTGGCAGCCGGCATAGCCGGGATTGTTGTGAGCCGTTACTCCGTCGATCCGCACATCGCGATGAATGAGTTCCGTCCAATCGGCGGCGGAAATGTCGATGCCGGCAAACTGATTATCATGAAATTGGCTGTTCGTCACTTCGACGTCTTGATAGCCCGCGCTGCCGGCCGCATACAGCGAAAGTCCACTTCTACGAAACCCTTGCGAGGCCACGTTGTGGATGCGAATGTGCGAGAGACGTGCAATTCCAGATCCGACGTTTTCGTCTAATACGAACTGAATGCCCGATGCATTGTTGCTGGCCTGAGTCCCGCCATTGAAAAACTCGAGGTTGCGCAACTCGATTCCACTAGCGTTATGCGCAAACAGTGCCTCTTCAGTGGGGTGCGAGCGGATGCTCGCGCGGCCTAACGGGCCGCCTCCATACGAACTGACTATGATCGGAGCTATCAACTGGCCATTGCTATCCGTGCCAGTGTCGTTGGAGTCCAGTAACATGGATCCGTTAAAAACGTCACCTGCTCGAAAGAATACGCTGTCACCAGGTTCCAGGTCCAGCGAGTTAAATTTGCCGATGGTTCGCCAGGGCTGCAGCTCGGTTCCCGCGCCACTCTGATCGTGCCCGTCGGCGCTGAAGTAGTATTGGGCCGCACCGACGGACTCTGGCGACCTGGTAGCGAAACATGCAATCGCTAACACTGCGAAGAGCCGCCGACAATTCAGCCTTTGACCGACCATAGAATCAAAAGAAAAGGGGTCGAGGCCCCGGCAAAAAGCCCACAACGGGTTACAATGAATTGGTCACTCAGTAATTTATCATACTTAGCCATCGCCTTACATCTTGATCGTCATTAATTGGACGAAGCGGCCGGCTCATTCTCGTACAACCTGAGAAACGGCCAGCGCAGCGTCGGCTGGCCTTGCTTCGCCACTTTCCGAGATAGTGATCGTGGCGGGAGAGGATCACAGCGGCCTGATTGGTCCGCTTGTACCGGCAGTAGGACGGGGTGCGATTCTTGAGCGCTGGCATGGTGCGTCTCGGATATCTTGTGGAGGCGCAAAACCGTGGTCTACGGCTTTGCGCATCGGGAAAACGCCGCACTGCCGAACGCTCGGCAGGTAACAGATACCCGTTGTTTCGGCGGGTTTTGTGAAAGTCGATAGAACAAGACGGCGATTGAACTGTTTCTGGCCGGAATCCAAGAATTGGAAACGAGATTGAGGCGGCGAATCGGATTACAAATTCAATGATTACTGGGGAAAGCACCTTCCGAACGCCACCAGCAGCTTGAGTGGGCCATCGAGCCGAATCTTCCGCCGCAGCAGTGCCCACACCACGTTCTTTTCCTTTCTCAGAAAGCCGATCCACGTTTGCGAGTCAGCGGTAACGTGCAGATCGGGCTGGCCGACATGCCCGTCCTTCACGCTGATCTTCTGCTGCTGAATCACGACCGTTGCCTGCTGCTGCTCATGGCCAGTGAAGGTGAAGTGAAAAGTGGCGTTCAATCCCGCCGACTTGCCGGGCTGGAAGACGTTCGGCATTCCGTTCAGGAAAACCTTGATGCTGCTGGGCCGCAGGCTGTTGCCCACGTGCTTGATTTTTTTGTGGGGAAAGCGTTTGGCGACATGATCCTCAGCGTCGGAGTTTTTGGCGACGTAAATCGTCTCTTCCTTCTCCTGAAGAGGTCGCACGATCTCCTTGAGATGCGCCTTCCGATCGGCGAGAAACGGCCCAATGACGTCTTCTCCGGCCGGGCAAACCGCCAGGCAATACGCCGCTTTGTAGTTCGCCCCGTAGGACAGACTCTGCCACATCGAGGCCGACTCCGCATCGCTGACCCGACTGCGATAGTCATGGGCATTCCTGCTGTCGGCCACCTGCTCAACCCAATCGGTGAAGCCGCCCATGAACTCGCGGTAGTTGTGGGTGTAGCAGGCCGAGAAGTTAAAATCTCCTTCCGGCGAGATGGCCCCCACAGGACATGCGGCTACGCACAGTTTGCATTCCAGACAAGGGTTGTAATGGATCGGCTGGCTGGACTCTGAAACCTCGGCATCCAACAAGATGGTCCCGAGCAGGATGAAATTGCCGAACTTTTCATGGATCACATTGCGGTGAATGCCCATCATTCCCAGCCCCGCTGCCACCGCGATCGGCTTGTGGGACACGACCCACACCTTGCCGGGAAACTGGTCCATCTCCATGGGGAAGCCCATCGCCGGGTTCATTGCTCGGATTCCCCGGCCTTCCAAAGTCTGAACCACGCTCCGGGCAATATCGTTGACTTCATCTCCGCTGTGGTGAAATTCGAGGTTGGAGACCGAACGGGCCGGTGTCCGAATGGCCTCGCGATTCATGCGAACTACGAAGCTGATCAGCGTCTTGGTGTGTGGGAATGCCTTGAAGATGTCTTCACGCTGGGCGTCCAAAGCAGGTCTGCCGATCTCGACAAATCCCACATCATCAGCGCCAGCGTCGAGGACCAGTTGCTTCAGCCATCCGGCATCCAGCGACTCCTTCTTGGGCGGAACGGAAGGTACGGTCTTGAGGCGAGTCCGCCGCACGGTCGGATGATCTTCGAGCTTCATGGCTGCTCCTTGGTTGTATATGCAACTATTTGGGTAAAAAAATCAGCTTGCAGCGGCCTGTTTACCGACTCGTTTCATAGCTTGATTCAACTGCTCCCCAAACCCGTCTCCAAGAACCTTCTTGACCTGCTGTTGCGCCTCGCTCCACGCCGGAACCGCCTTTTTCAGGAGCTTGCGTCCCTGTGGTGTCAGGCGAAAAGGCTGCGAGCGGCGATCCTCGTCGGGCACAACTTCCAGCCAGCCACGAGCCTTCATTCGTTCGACGTTGCGGCTGAGGGTGGAAACGTCGAGATGTAGATGTTCGCAAACTTCAATGGGGCGAGCCGTTCCCATCTTGGCGGCGGCGACCAGAATGTTCATCTGGCTCACCTTCAGGTCCAGCGACCGCAGGGCGTCGTCGTAGATGTTGGTGATGACGCGATTCAGCATGCGTAGCCGAACGGCAACGCACTCGCTGGCGATCTTGTCAATCATCGCTTGCATATGCTCGGCTCCCACTTTATGCCTCATTGATTTTATTGTATATGCAACTATATAGTTTGTCAAGGGGGGGATGATCTCTCCAGAGGGAATCCGAATCCGGGTGAGGCCCCGTCGGGAATCAGTCACGGATTCATATCGTGAGCCTGCCGTGCAATGGCTCAGTGATCTGCCGTTGAAGC
>DATFGJ010000242.1:0-2339 GCA_035249585.1 Lacipirellulaceae bacterium | reverse complement strand
TATGCTCCGTCTGATAAAGGCCAAGACCAGCTGGCTCACAGCAATTACCCGCCGAAAATGCTCGTTTTTCCGAGAGCGTGAGAGTATACCAACGGTCAGCAGGTCTGCCCAATGGCTCGATGGCGGCCAGACCTGCCCATCGAGGTTACGCGGTTTGGCCGCGACCGGTTCGCCCGAGAACCACAAGCCGCGAATGACTGTTGCGCCCAGGGCCAATGTTGCCGCCAATCAGCCCCTTTGGATTGAAAGGCTCGTCGTGACCGGGGTCCGGCGGGCACGCGCCAATGGCGGTCAGCCCGACCTGCGGGTGCCAACTTGGCATGGCAAACACCGCGCCAAAGACTCCATTTTGCTTGAACTTAGCGATAATACCGCTTAAACTGGGGGCTTACTCATTTTTATCGGCGGGATTCTAAGTAGAGGCAGGCGATGTCGCGGCGAACGCAGCGGGATTGGTACGCAATGAAGGTAGGCTCGGGGGTTTCGCGGCGGGCGGCGCGCAAGCGAGCCCAGCGACGTGTTCCGTTCCGAGACCCATTCGGGTTCGAGCGACTGGAAGCACGATTTGTGCTTTCGGCCAATCCGCTTGCGCTCGCCTCAGCCGCCGAGCTTGTTACGGCCGTTGCGCACGATTGTTCTGAATCGGAACATATCCACGGGTCGCCCGTCGGCAAGCGCCTCACGGACCCGCGCGACTTCAGCCTGCAGTGGTTCGCCGGCGATGCGACGGCCCAAGGCGCAGCGATTGAGTGGCCGTTTGTTGACAACGAAGAAACCTTTTTATTGCACAGCAACCCCGGCGCCACCAAGAAGATCTTTCTCGATTTCGACGGCCACGTCACCACGGGAACGATGTGGAACACTTCGTCGATGCTGCCGAATATCTTTTCCGAGCCGTTTAATGTCGACGGCGATGCCCGCTTCAACAACGATGAGCATCAATTCATCCAGCTCATTTGGGCGCTGGTCGCCGAAGACTTCTTGCCGTTCGAGGTCGACGTCACCACGGAAGATCCGGGCGAGGAGGCGCTGAAAAAGACGGGCGGGGCCGACCAGGAATACGGCATTCGCGTGGTTCTCTCCGGCTTGTCGACCGACTGGTATACCGAGGACATGCCCGTGGGCGGCGTCGCCCAATTGAATTCATTCAGCGCGAATACAGACACACCGGTATTCGTATTTCCCTTTGAGCTGGGAAATGTAAAGAACACGGCGGAAGCCACGTCGCATGAAGTCGGCCATTCGTTTGGATTGGCCCATCGGGGCGATGCGCAGCCCTTTGTCGATCCGAGAGAATATTATCCGGGGCACGGCGCCGGGCCGACTGGTTGGGCTCCGATCATGGGCGTCTCCTACGACCAGAATCTCTCGCAGTGGAGCAAAGGCGAATACCCCTGGGCGGATAACCTCATGCAGGATGACTTGGCGATGATCACCGGCGCGATGCACGGCGTGACTTATCGCCCCGACGATCACGGCAATGATCAGGCCGGCGCAACGGCGATGAGCGCCACGGGCACGGAGATTTTCGCCGAAGGCATCATCGAGCAAACTACGGACCAGGACTGGTTCGCTTTCGACCTCGGCGTCGAAGAAGTCATCTTTGAGATCGACCCGCATCCCTGGCTGCCGAATCTCGATATCGAGGCCAAGATTTACAATGCCGACGGCGAGCTCGTCGAAACCAGCAATCCCATCGATACGCTGAACGCCACGTTCACCCTCAATACGACGACCAGCGACCTGTACGTCCCTGGCAGGTACTATCTCTCGATTGACGGGACGGGCAAGCCGGCGACCACGGATCCGGGCTACTCCGATTACGGCAGCCTTGGCTACTTCACGATCAGCGCGGCGCGAAAATCGCTCTTGAACGTCATAGTCGGCGTGGAGTTCGACATTCCTCTGGCGGAGGGCGGCACGCGCCCGGAAAACTGGGCGTTTTATGCCGGTGGCGGACCGATCGCCGTCTTGAGCGACATCAAGAACGAAGCCGGCAACACCACGCCGATCAATCTCACCATCGAGTCCAGCGGCGGCACGATCACAAGCCAGGCCAACGCGCTGCTGCCAAACACCATTCCACTTCACCCGCAATCTCTCGAGGCTTTGGATGGCTACATTTCCGTTCCTGAAGACGAAACCTTAACGTTCACCTGGAGCGATCTGGAGCCGCTTACCGTCTACGAAGTATACGTGTTCGCCACCAGCGAACTCGGCGCCGCCCAGGCGGTGGAAATTGTTGGCGACGGGGCGCCGATCACCTTCACGCAATCGGTCACCGGCGCCGAACTCGAAATCAACGATCAAACCGGCGACAGCACGCGCCAACTCGTTGA
>DATFGJ010000241.1:0-12123 GCA_035249585.1 Lacipirellulaceae bacterium | reverse complement strand
ACGCCGCCGAGTGCCGGGTAAACGGCAGCAGACGCCGAAACCTTGGCCGGATTCGCCTGGCCGCATCGCGGGCAGTGCGACACGAACGGCGTGATTTCGCTTTCGCATTCGCGACAATGCATGCATTCCTGCAGACGACTGTGCATCCATTGCTCAACGGAAGTGCGAACTCGCCACCACAGACCGGAGCTTGAAGAGGTCATTGGATCATGCTCCCAAAAAGAAGAGATTTTCTGCCCCATTCAAGCATAGCATTCTCCCTGCTTGGCCATTTTTCCCGCACGATCGCACGATGCGGCAAGGGTAGCATAAACTGTATGCTAACGACTTAGGGCAGAAAGTGCCTCTTCGATTTCGCGCACGACTTCCGCATCCGTTTCCACTTCTCGCCGGCGATCGAGCGATTCCGTAGCGGCTGCGCACGGGTGACATCCTAGCGCCCATGCGCAGGCACCGCGAATGAGCGGCTCGGGGTCATTGAGGCCGCGAACGAGCGCGGGGATTGCGTCACGCGTCGGCCGGTTTCCGAGCACGATTGCCGCGTTGCGCAACAGGCCGCGCCGCTTGGCCCGCCATAGCGGCGTGTTGCGAAAGCGCCGCCGGAATGCCTCATCATCCAATTCGAACAAACCGATGAGGTCGATCGGATTGCTGCCCGCGCGCGGTTCAAAAACTGCTTCGCGGCTCTGCGGGGCGCGCGAATTCCAGGGGCAAACGTCCTGGCACACGTCGCAGCCGAAAAGCCATTCGCCGACGCCCGAACGCAAATCGCGAGGCACAGCCTCGCGCAGCTCGATCGTCAGATAGCTGATGCAGCGCGAAGCATCCAGCACGTAGGCCTGCGGGAATGCGCCGGTGGGACATGCATCGAGACATGCGCGACACGTGCCACAATGATCGGCTTCATGCGCAGAGTCGTATGCCAACTCGATGTCCGTAAGCAGCGCGGCCAGAAAGAACCAGCTTCCTTGCTGGCGATTGATCAGCAGCGTATTCTTGCCGATCCACCCCAGGCCGGCGAGCTGGGCGTACTCCCGCTCCAGGAGTGGCGCGGTGTCGACAACTCCCCGCACTTTGGCCGCCGGCACTTGCTCGCGCAAACACTCAGCAAGCCGATTCAGCCGGTCGCGCATGAGGTCGTGGTAATCGGCGTCGCCCCAGGCATAGCGCGAGACACGGCCTGCACCAGCGCCGGGCCTGGCCGCCTCGGCCGTGCGGTAGTTCATCGCCAGCATGACGACGCTTCGCGCCCCGTCCAAAATGCTACTCGGGTCGGCGTAGGCGTCACGGCGATCGGCCAGATAATGCATCTGGCCCGCATAACCGGCCGCCAACCACTCGTCGAATCGGGCCATTCCGGCCGGCGGCGCGGCCGGGCAAACGCCGAAGAGCGAAAACCCCAGCTCGCCGGCCCGCTGCTTGATAAGTCTGGTCAAACCCGCACGATCCATAGAGCCATTCTAGCGGTCGGGCGGGCATTGGTTCGCGAGTTGATTCCGGTGTGGCCGGTAATTAGCCTGGAAGGTAGACCACCTGCACATTCCCGATGACGGCCACCCTGAGGACCCACCCGATGAAACGACGAATCTTGATCCTGTTCACGCTCTCCGCTTTGCTTGTGGGGATGCCTTTGCAGTCGGCGCTGGCCGCGAACGGATTCGGCCGGGGTGGTGCGCGTCTCAGTGCACGTGGCCATGGTCATGGCCACGGACATGGTCACGGCAAGGGCTTCGGCCATGGCTTCGGCGCCGGTGTATTCGTCGACGACGACGACTCGGACTATGCCGACCTGTACCGCGAGCTATTGAACAACGTCCCGTACTTCGCACTGCACCCGCCGGTGTACTACAGCTACCCAGTGCCGCGCACCTACGGCTATAGCCCGTTTGCCTATGGCCCGTGGGTCATGACGCCCGAAGCGGCGCCCGAAGTCAAGCCGCTCACGATCTTCAACCCGTACGTGCCGAATGCTGAAAAGGCATCAACTAGCGAAGCCAGCGATCGCAGCGCCGCCGTAAGCCCGCAGCCGCAGCCGCTTGTGATCATCAATCCCTACGTGACGCCAAGCCGCGCCGTCGCGGTTAGCCAGCAGTAACCGCGTCCAAACGCCTTTCATGCAAGCCGGCGATAGCATCGCCGGCTTTTTTTTATTGCTATCGGCCCCGGGTGGGCAGTCGCCAATCAGTCTTGGAGAGTCGCAAGGCCGCCGCTATGCTTGCGACGCCCCGAACGGAACCGGGGGCTAACGGCCGGCGAGCGACTGACTTTTTAAGCGTCGGCCAACCACAGCAATGTGGCTCGTCAACTTCTCCTCGGCGCACGATGCGCGAATTAAGGATCTTCGCGGATGAAACGAATTCATCCGAACGTGGCTCGCGCCGCTCACGTGGCGATGCTCGTCTTTTTGAGCGTTCATATCGGTTGCAAAACTCCGTCGGGCGGCCTTGCGAATCCCTTTCTCGCCCCCGACCGCGTTCCGCCGCCGGCCACTCGAGCGCTCATGCCGGGCCAAGCGCAGCCTTATTATCCCGGCGACCCGCTGCCGGTGATGCAGAGTTCAACCGCGCCGCAAGAACAGCCCGCGCCGCTTGGCGGCTTGGCGTGGAGTTCGCCCACGGCGTCGCCTGTGTCGGCAAGCGAACCGCGCATCGACCAACTAGCGGCAACGCCGAACGAAAAGGTGGCAATTCCAACGGATGAGGGCGACCTCCGGTTTGCAGGACAGCCGGAGGCACCAATTCAAGTTGCGTCGTCAAACGCAGCGCGGGCCGACGCGCCATCCATCACGCCCGCGGCGCCAAAGCACGCCGCTACGCAGGCTTCGTTCAACGAGCCCGTCGCAAACGAACTATCGACAAGCACTCCTGACGTGAATCTGGTCGACGTGGAGGTCGTCAGCCCCTGGCGGCCGCCGCAAATCTCGCAATCGGTTGCGTCTGTATCAACCGTGTCGGCGCCGCCGCGAGTGGCGATACCAGGCGGCGACCCGAGCGGGATGGGAGTGCGCTTGCGCGCGGTTCCATCGCCGCCTGCTGCGCCTTCGGCACCTGCGGTGCCCAGAATCCGGCTGCCGGGTTACTACGCCCCGCAACCCTATACAAACGCCGCCTTGCCCCCCGGAACGGTAATTTACGGTGCGCCGGTGATGCAGAGCGCTGGCAGCGCACCTCAACTGGTGCAAATCAGCCCAATGAGTCTGGCCGGTATGCCGCAGGCGGGCACGAGCCAAGACGGCTTCCGCCCGCGCACCACGATGCGCTGAACCCACAGAAGGTGTGGTCGGCTTCGCTCATCGGTTTGGGTGGCTGGGACAACGCCCCAGAATTGTCGAATCGCTGGGACATTGCCCCAGGCACCCCGCGCTGAAGCACTTAGCGCCTTCCGTCAGTTTGAGCCGCCGACATTTGCTCGAGCGCCGCCAGTAAATCGTCCGCGGTGTATATGCGGCCGGTCGGCTCATTCAAATCAGTCCCCTTTCGGGCCCCGGCGAGCGTGCTGCCGAGTTTGCGGCCGCCTCGGGTCGTCGCGAGATATTCGATGAACTTGTCGCCGTCCGAGCTGCGAATCAGATCACGCACAACCGTCTGGCCGCGCGCGATCGAGCTCAATCGGTCCAGACGTGAAAACGCGCCCGGGTGACGGGCGACTTTGCGCATGAACTTCCGCCCGGCTGGAGTGGAAAGCTCGCGGGCCAGAAACGAGTTGTCGGGTACGCTCGCCGCGAGGATTTGCTCTGCGTGCGGTACGTCGGCCCCGGCGTCGGCCACCTTCGCCAGTGCTTCGGCAACCTGCGATCGGGTCACGAGATCGCCGGGCTGGTAATCAGGCAGCGACGCGAAATGCTCGTCCACGGCCATGTAGGCCACGACGGATTTATCTGTCGCCGGGCGTTGCGCGCTTGCCACGTCGGCGGCCAGTGATACAGAGAAGATGACACCCGTTAAGGTAATCTGCCAGCGCAGGGCCGCTTTGATAGCCGCTGCGGCGCGAACCGCTCCGACACAAAGCCGGTCTTTCCGTTCGTACAAAGCATTCGTCGTTTGCATATCGGGAAAATGCCACATTGACGCGCCAGAAAAAAGTTTCCTTCAGCCTGCAAAGAAAAAAACTCGCCCCTCGGCAGCTCCCCGCGCAAGTGGCGATCCACCACAACCTTAGCACGACATCCAAGCTCTGTTTCGACACGCGAAAGTGCGTGAGATTATTGATTTTCCGCCATGAACGTTTATACTGAATCGCCATTGCACGGGTCGTGGGGGAACAGGCCGGTAGTAGGAGATGCCGTCATGCCTCGAAGCACTTACTTTGTGCAAGAATGTCCGACCTGTGGGCGAAATCTGCAGGTCCGTGTGGAATACCTGGGCAAGCTGGTCGTTTGCCAGCATTGCGCCGCCCGATTCGAGGCCTGCCAGCCCGGTTCGGCCGCCTATCCGCCACCCAGCTCCAGCCTCTCGCTCCTGGAGCGTGCCGAACAACTGCTTCAGTCCACGGCCTCCTCTGGGATTGGAGTGCCAGCGAGCACCAGCGGCGACGTTTACTCGATGCCAGTGCGGCCGAAGTAGCGGTAGGGTCGGCTTGTTGGCCCACCTTTTGTGCAGCGAAGCATTTGGCGGACGTTCTCTAGCCTAAGGACTCCGCAAGGCTTCAAGATCTTCGAAGAAGCGCGGGTAGGTTTTCTCGACGCAGCGCGGATCGTTGATCCGCACTCCCGCGATCATCAGGCCGGCCAGCGCAAAGCTCATCGCCATACGATGGTCGTTGTACGTCTCGATCGCGGCCGGCCGCAACTTGGCTGGCTCGATCGTGAGGCCGTCTTCGTGCTCGGTTACGTCCGCGCCCAGCTTGCGCAGCTCGGCGGCGAGCGCCGCGATGCGATCGGTCTCCTTGTGTCGAATATGGGCTACGCCGCGGATTCGCGTTGGCCCATCGGCAAACAATGCCACCACGGCCAGCGTTTGCGCCGTGTCACTGATTGCATTCATGTCAACGTCGATGCCTCGCAGCGGCCGGCCGACAACAGTCGTCGACCCCTGATCGCGCCGCACCTCGCAGCCCATTTGTTCGAGGCAAGTCACAAACGCTACGTCGCCTTGCAAGCTGTCGACTGACAGACCAGCGACGGCGACTTGGCCGCCCGTGATCGCCGCCGCAGCCCAGAAGTAACTTGCCGCCGACGCGTCCGGCTCGACGACGTACCGGCAAGCAATGTACGCTTGCGGTGCGCGAATGTCGAATCGGGCGAAATCACCCGAAACATCCACATCGACGCCGAAAGCGCGCATGACGCCGGCCGTCATGTTCACGTACGGCTGCGATACGAGTTGGCCCTGGATGTTCAATTCAACCGGCGAGCGCGCCGCCGGCGCCGCCATCAACAGCGCACTGAGGAACTGGCTGGAGATATCGCCGCGCACCGCAGCCGTGCCGCCTGTCAGTCCGTTGGCGTGGACAATCACCGGCGGGCATCCATTGTCGTTCTCGCTGCGAGCATCAGCGCCCAGCTGATTCAGCGCGTCCAACAAATCGCCGATCGGCCGCTGGCGCATGCGCTCGACGCCGTCCAGTCGAAATGCGCCGTGGCCAAGCGTCGCCAGAGCCGTGAGGAAGCGAATAGTCGTGCCGCTGTTCGCGCAAAACAATTCGGCCTCAAGCGCCGGCGCCTTGCCGCCGGCGCCCTCAACGATCAGCGTTTTTCCACTCTCCGTTGCCTCGATCCCAATCCCCAGCCTCCGCAGTCCGTCGATCATCACGCGCGTGTCTTCGCTGTCGAGCGCGCCGGCCAACTTCGAATAGCCGTCCGCTAAAGCAGCGCATACTAGCGCCCTGTTGGTAATGCTCTTGGAGCCTGGCGGACGAACCGTCGCACGGATCGGTCCATCGATCGGCGTAATTTCTAAGGAGTCATCCATAAAGCTGTGCGAGCAAAACGCCAATCAGGTATCCGGCTGCAATGCAAAATCGATTATGCTATTTCCTAGAGTATCGGACATACGACCTTTTCTCCAGGCAAGCTTTGAATCTCTCGCAAAGGCGCGAAGGCCGATTCTTTAGTTACGCTACTTGGCGCCTTTGCGAGAGACAAAAAAGAGATGAAGAAGCTGAAGTCAGGCGGCGGCTGGCCCGCTGTTTGGTACACGTGGCGGAAGGCCCGCGAGGCAGGCGGCTTCGTCGCGCTGTGGCGGGCCATGCGCTCCAAGAACGCCTGCAAGACCTGCGCGCTGGGCATGGGCGGCCAGCGCGGCGGTATGGTCAATGAGCTGGGCCATTTCCCGGAAGTGTGCAAGAAGAGCCTGCAGGCGATGGTGGCCGACATGCAGGGCGCCATCCGCAGCGAATTTTGGCGGCGCTATTCCGTTCGCGAGCTTCAGCAGCTCTCGCCGCGCGAGCTGGAAGCGTGCGGCCGGCTCGTCGAGCCGGTTCGCTACACGCCGGAGTCCGGCCGCTACACGCCCATCTCCTGGGAGGAGGCGATCGAGCGAAATGCCGAGAAACTTCGCGCCACGCCCGCCGACCAAACATTTTGGTATTTCAGCGGCCGCAGCAGTAACGAGGCCGGCTTCCTGCTGCAGCTCTTTGCGCGACTTTACGGCACGAACAACGTCAACAACTGCAGCTACTATTGTCACCAGGCCAGCGGCGTCGGACTCACAAGCGTCACCGGCAGCGGCACAGCGACCATTCAGCTTGAGGACCTGGAACGGGCCGACCTGGTGTTCGTCATCGGCGGGAACCCGGCCAGCAACCACCCGCGGCTGATGCGCACGCTGTTGCGAGTTCGCCGCCGCGGCGGACACGTGATTATCGTCAATCCGATCGTCGAAACGGGCCTTGTGCGCTTCAACGTGCCCAGCGACATCCGCAGCCTGCTGTTCGGCAGCAAAATCGCCAGTCTATACATCCAGCCGCACATCGGCGGCGATCTCGCCCTGTTCACCGGCATCGCCAAGCGATTGCTCGAGATTGGCGCTCACGACGAGTCATTTCTGAATACGCACTGCCACGGCTGGCGCGAGCTGCGGGCCCGGCTTGAGGAATTATCGTGGGACGAGATTGTCACCAAGAGCGGCGTCTCTCGCGATGACATCGACAAGATCGTCGCCTACTACGCTGCCGCGAAAAATGTCGTCTTCAGCTGGACGATGGGCATCACGCATCATGCGCACGGCGTGCAGAATGTGCAGGCAATTGCAAATCTCGCATTGCTCCGCGGCATGGTGGGCCGGGCCGGCTGCGGGCTGATGCCGATTCGCGGCCACTCGAACGTGCAAGGCATTGGCTCGATGGGCGTCACGCCGAAACTTAAGGACGCCATTTTCGAGCGGCTGCAAAACCACTTCGGCGTGCGGCTGCCGACGACGCCGGGGCGCGACACGATGGCCTCGATCGAAGCGGCCGCCGCCGGGGAGTTGAAAGTTGGCGTCTGCCTCGGCGGCAATCTTTACGGCTCCAACCCGGACGCCCATTTCGCCGCCCGCGCGCTCGGCAACCTCGATCAGATCACATATCTCAGCACGACGCTCAACACGGGTCACGCGCATGGCCTCGCGCGCGAGACAATCATCTTGCCGGTGCTGGCGCGCGACGAGGAGCCGCAGCCGACCACGCAAGAATCAATGTTCAACTACATCCGTTTCAGCGACGGCGGCCCGCGACGCCACGAGGGCCCGCGCAGCGAAGTTGATGTAATCGCATCGATCGCCGCCGCCGTTTCCGGCGCGTCAGCCCCCGGCTCCGCCGGGGGTTCATTTGACGGCGCCAACGTTGGTGGGTACGGGAAAGATGGCAGCGAGCAAACCCCCCGCCAGAGCCGGGGGCTGACGGCCATTGATTGGAACGGGATGCGCTCCACGGCCGAAATCCGCCAAACCATTGCCCGCATTGTGCCGGGTTTCGAAAAGCTGGCGGAAATCGACGAAACGAAGCAAGAATTCCAAATCGGCGGGCGCACATTCCACGAGCCGCGCTTCGCCACGCCCGACGGCCGCGCACGGCTCCACACCCACGAGCTGCCGGTGTTACAAGCCACGGGCCCGGGCGAAATCCGCCTCATGACGCTGCGCAGCGAGGGCCAGTTCAATACGGTGGTCTACGAAGACGAAGACATCTACCGCGGCATCGACCGTCGCGACGTGATCCTTCTGCATCCAGTCGACTTGGGCCGCTTTGGCTTAAAAGATGGCGAGCGCGTGACGATCCACGGCCCCGCCGGCAGCATGCCGAGCATTCGCGCAACCGAGTTCCCGCAAATCAAACCGGGCAATGCCGCAATGTATTACCCCGAGTGCAACGTCTTATTAAGCCGTCACGTCGATCCATTAAGTCGCACGCCGGCCTTTAAGAGCGTCGGTGTTAAGGTAGAGGTGCATGCGTCACGATTGATGACGGCAGCAGAATTGCGTCCGATTGACGCAACGTATCACTGATCCGCGCCTTCTGCTAGACTTATGTATATGAGCACGACATCAATCACAACTGCCGATGAACTATTGGCTCTGCCCACAGGTATGGGACAGCGCTACGAACTCGTAGCAGGAGAGCTCCGTGTCATGTCGCCATCAGGTTGGGCTCATGGGAAGGTTGTCGCTAAATTGCACAATCGATTGGGATATTTTATCGAGCAGCATGATTTGGGCATCGTGTTCGGCGCCGAGACCGGATTCCGTTTAGCAAGCGATCCTGATACAGTTCGCGCGCCGGACTTTGCTTTCATCAGGAAAGAAAACATACCGAAAGTTCTGCCGGATGCGGGTTTTTGGCCTGGCGCTCCGGACTTAGCAGTCGAGGTGCTTTCGCCGGGAGATCGAACCGGTGAAGTGGATGAAAAGATCGACGCTTGGCTGGCTGCAGGTTGCAGATCCGTCTGGATCATCGACCCCAAAATGGAGACGGTCACAATTTATCTTTCACGCACCAACGTGGACCTGAGGGCTGCCGGAGAAGTGCTGGAAGGTGATCCAGTAGTGCCGAGTTTTCGATGTGCGGTTGATGAGTTGTTCCGATAGTCCACGGCGCCGGCGCGCAATCGCTCACAGAAAAGGCAGCGGACGGTTCCCCTTGGGCGTGCAGGAGCGAATGTAGTGTTTCAAGATGCTGACATACTGGTCATCGTGGTTAGCCGGCAGGAAGTGGAAAACGGCGACACAACTGCGCCGCTCGCTACATTGCGAAAACTTATCTCATCACCAGAAGCAATTCGAAGTTTCCGTGGCCGGGTTGAACTCACTTCCATGGCTATGACGAGGATCCCAACGAATTATTTGAGATTTCGGAGGTGCGAAATTTCATATATGCGCTCGATTCCGAGTTTCCATACTGGCTGTATTTTATGTCACGTGCCTTTGATGGGTTGCAATGCGTAGCCCTTTGCTTCCTGCCGCACTTTCTAACTGATGAAGCGAAAGCTGAGATTTTTCCTCGGCGACTTGGGAATCTCCTCGAACGACGCTGGGTGCCAGCGCTCAATTACATTTGCGGTATCGCAGGCTTCACAGAAGCCGAGACGGATTCTTTCCTTCTGACTGCGTTGGAATATTTCCAAGGCGGGCTTACTGCTTCATTTACCATCGACAATTAATTTAACCAAGGCCAGATTTCTTCAGCAGTTACCCCGCCGTATCCAGATACGGATCCTGGCTCATCGCGCGCTGCATCTTCTGGCGCTCTTTCTCGTGGTAGAGCAATATCTTGCGATCGCGGAAGTGTTTGCGCTCCACCTTGCGCTGCGCGCTGTAGAAGAATGATTCGAAACCCGAGAGCGGACCGTTTCCAACCAGCTGCTCGCCTTGCTCCTGGAGCCGTTTTGCTTTCTTCGGGCCGAAGCCGGTGAGCAGAATTTCATCATCGAGCGCGAGGAATTGCCGGTAGGTGCCCGGGTCGCCCTGCCGGCCGCAGCGGCCGATGAGCTGCCGGTCGATGCGCTGCGACTCGTGCAGCTCGGTGCAAATGACGTGCAAGCCGCCTAGCTCTGCCACGCCATCGCCGAGCCGAATGTCCGTGCCGCGGCCGGCCATGTTCGTGGCCACCGTGACCTTGCCCACGTGCCCGGCATCGGCGACGATCCCCGCTTCCTTGGCGATGTGGCGTGCATTCAGAACGGAATGGTCGATACCTCGAGCCGCAAGCAACTGCGAAAGACTTTCGCTCTTGTCGATCGAGCGCGTGCCCACGAGCACCGGCCGGCCGATTTTGTGCTGCTCGACAAGGTCGTCGATAATCGCCTGCCACTTCTCTTCGCTGGTGCCGAACACCAGCGTGGGCAGCTTCTGGCGAATCGGCGGGCGATTCGTCGGCACGCTCACCACGCGGCACTTGTAAATCTTCCGCAGCTCGCGGGCACTCGTGCTCGCCGTCCCCGTCATGCCGGCCAGCCGCGCATAACGCAGAAAGAAATCCTGCACGGTGATTCGCGCGGCCTGCGCCGTGGCGAACGTGATCTCGACGCCCTCCTTGGCCTCGACCGCCTGATGGATGCCGGCCCGCCACTTGCGGCCTTCGCCCAAACGGCCCGTAAACTCGTCGACAATCACGATCTCGCCGTCGCGCACCACGTAGTGCCGATCCAGGAACATCTCGCGGGCCACCTTGATCGCGCGCTCCACGTGCTCGTAAATCGTCGATAGCGGCATGCGGTCCATCGCCGCCGGCTTCGCCAGCTCGCGCACCACGCGCCGGCCGACGAGCGTCAATTGCACGGTCTTGTCCTTGTGATCATAGTCGTAGTGATCCTCTTCGTTGAACTGCGGGGCCATTTTGGCCGCCCAGCGATAGGCCTCCGCCTCGGCCTCTTCCTCCTCGCCGGGCAGCGCGCTGATAATAAGCGGCGTGCGCGCCTCGTCGATTAAAATGCTGTCCGCCTCGTCCACGAGCATGAAGTGCAGCTCGCCCTGCACCGGTTCCTCGTGCCCGGCCGCGGCCCGGCCGAGCATCGCGCCGAACAGGTCGCGCTGGCCTTCGCTGATCCGCCGCTTGAGCAGCCGGTCGCGCAGGAAATCGAACCCCATCTCATTCGCCGTGCCGTAGGTGATGTCGCACGAGTACTGTTTGGCTCGCTCCTGCTGCGGCATCTGGCTCTGGATGCATCCGACCTTCATTCCCAAGGTTTCGTAGATCGGGCGCATCCAGTCGGCGTCGCGCTTGGCCAGGTAGTCATTCACCGTGGCCAGGTGAGCGCCCTTGCCTTCGAGCGCGGCCAGGTACAGCGGCAGCGTCGCCGTGAGGGTCTTGCCTTCGCCCGTTTGCATCTCGGCGATTGAATTGTGGTGAACGGCCGCCCCGCCCAGCAGCTGCACATCGAAGTGCCGCATGTTGAGCTTCCGCCGGCCCGCTTCGCGCACCAGCGCGAACGCCTCGACCAAGAGCCGTTCGAGCGGCTCGCCGCTGCGAGCGCGGTAGCGAAGCGAGAGGCTCGTTTTCTTCAGATCGAAGTCGCTCTGCTCGATGAGCCGCTCTTCAAGAGCCGCGATCTGCGGAACGTAAGCAGCCCATTGCACCAGGCGCGAGCGCGCAGCACCGCTCAGCATCGAACCGAGGCGTCGCGATAAACCGTTGTGCGAAGTCATCGTGCGGAAGAAGTGCGATTTGGCGTGCCACGTAATTATTGCACGGTTCGACGCCTAAGACATTAGCCCGAAGCGCAGGGCGAGGGACGTATTGAGGCGCACCGCACGAGGATGGATCACCTGGCCGCCAAAAAAATCCTTGCTTGCGCTGCGGGCTAGTGTGATCCCGTCAATACGGGCTGCGCGGCTGAACCTGGATCGGCGCCGCAGGCCCACCAGGCAAGGCAGGCACCGCCGGCGGGGCGAACGGCGTCGTCACGACGGGCGTCGTCACGACCGGCGGCGGCGCCGCGGGAAGGCCAGGCACAGCAATTTGCTGCAACGCAATGGGTGGTGGCGCCGTTAGCCGCGCCCGGTCCACCTCGTTGAGAGGCCGCTGGTATTCACGCGGCCGCCCGCCGACAATCTCAGGCCCGGCATCATCGACCGGATACGGATCGTGCGCGACTGCGTCATTGCGCTGCTGCTGCGCCCAGCCGGGATGGGAGAAGTCCGGGAACCGCTTGTAGCGGTGCACTTCCGGCGTGCAGCCGGTGCAGCAAGCCGCCGCGACGGCCACCACGAC
>DATFGJ010000240.1:0-4844 GCA_035249585.1 Lacipirellulaceae bacterium | reverse complement strand
CGCCCTCGCGCGCCTGAGAGAAACATCTGTGCCACGCCGATCAGTCCACCGAAAAGGCCGGCACCCCCGAGCACCGCGACTAACCGTCGAGGCCAAGAGATCGAAAGCCACTCATACTGGGCTCGCAATCGTTCGAAGTCGCTGCACGCCAGCGCAGTGGCCAGCACCGTGACCAAAAGCGCCAAGGACGCGAGTGGAAAACTGCCGCGAGCCCGCGGCAAATGCGGCGGAATTTCAGGGTGCTTCATCGGCTTCAACGGCGGCAAGCGCGCTTCGAGTCGCGAGCCCAACCATATCTGCGCAAATTTGCCGACGCGATTATTCCATCATGTTTCATTTCAATTAAAAGCTTATAACAAAATGAATTGAAATTAAATCGCGAAGATCGCCAAGTAAGACTGTGGGCTTCTTGGAATATCCTGGCGCACTTGGCGTGCTTGGCGGTTCATATTGTTAGATGCTCTAAGGCATCTCGCCCGCATCCACAAGATTACCATCTGCCCGATTGGCCAAGCGCCCGAGGAGCCCGGCGGTGGCATCGTCGGCGATGAATCGCACTGAGCCGTCACCGAAGGCGAAATTGACGCCGCCCATGTGGCTGCTGGCGAAACCACCGACCGCCAACGGCGCCTTTCCATTGCCGCCCAGCTTGCTGTGCTTGAGCATGCCGTCCTTGTCTGCCACGACCTCGGGAAGAGGCTGCGGCTGCTGCTCGCTTGCATCATCGGCCGGCGCATCAGCTGTTTGTTCATCGGCCGCTTGCGCTTCAACGGCTTCTTCAACGGACTCTGCCGCCGGCTGATTAGCCAGTGCTTCCGGATCGACTTCAACAAACTCACCCGTTGCCGGATCGATCTGTGTCGTGTCCCAATCCCATTCGCTTTCATCTCTGGCGTAGGAGTACACCCATGGCGGCCCGGAGGCCAATGCTATAGCCCGACCTGCAAGCGTGCCCGGCCCATTGAGCTGGGTGCCGGTGTTGCGCAGCGTCGAGGATGTGCCCGAGATCCATCCCAGTTCAAAATCGTCTACCATCCGTTCTCCGAGAAACAGGGTATAGGCTGCGCCGTCTTTCAAACCATCGCGTGTAATTTGGCTGTTAAGAAAGAAGACGCCGCGGTTTTCCGCGTCAATCGGTGCCTCGACGTCGTGATGGCAGCCGGCGTAGTTGGAATACGGCCAATAGCCTGCGGGATTCGACGGACAAATCAGCATCATGATGGAGGTTTGCCGGGCCCGGTCGTTCTTTTGATGATACGCGCTGAGCGACAAATCCATTGAATTGTAGAGAGCCGGCTCGTCCAGATACGGCAAAATGCGCGCGATCCAGCTCATGTGATGCCCGCTGGGCAGGCTGCGGATCGGGCCCTTCTCATTCACGGTGCCGGCCGGGTAATGCTCGTGCGCCATTTCATAATCGTGGACCCCAACGATCAGCTGGCGCATGTTGTTGGTGCAACTCGCTCGCCGGGCCGCCTCGCGGCTGCCCTGAATCGCCGGCAGAATCAGCGAGATCAAGATGCCGATGATGGCAATGACTACGAGCAATTCGACGAGCGTAAAACCACGAATGGCGGATCGCTTCATGACTGGTCCTCTGTGACCGGATTGATGGTTTCAATTCGCCGGGTAATCTGGGCGCGGCGAACAGCTCCGGCGGGATACTCGGCCGTCGCTTCATACAGCACTGTTCCGGATGCGCCGCCCGCCGTCACGCGGATTCGCACCTCGGCCGCATGTGACCTATCAAGCATCTCGGCCGGAACGCGCCACACTTCTGTTTCATATTGTGGGTCGGCCAGGCGACGCGCAACAGCTCGCCGGACGCCTGCTTCGGCAAGCCGCACCGCCTGCACGCGATACTGCTGGTTGCGAATCCGCTGTTGATGCCGGACCGCCGCTTGCGCCCATAACCCAAACAGCGTGAGACTGATCGCGAACATCGCGACAACCGCAATCAACACAATTCCGCGACGCGATGCCACGGGTTTGCCAGTCTTCGCTTGGCATGAAGAATTGGGCAACATGAGAGTCATTTTTTGGAACACTAATCGACGCTAATCCACACTAATCCGAGATTAGCGAGGACTAGGTGAACATTGGCGTTTCCAGACCTAAGGCACAATTCTTTAACAGGAGAAAACGGAAGAAGCAGAGTTAGTCGACTTAATCTATCTTTGCTTCCTCCGCTACCTCCTGTTCAACTTCTTCTGTATTCCGTTCAGATTCGTCTTCGTTCAAAATGGGCAAGGGTGCTACGACATTCGGCAAATCGGCGCCGAGCGCGGCATAAACGAGCATCGGCGCCGGCTGCGATTCATGCTCCTTGTCGTTTTTAGCAAAGTTCAATGTTGCCATGATCATCGGGCGACGGCCCGTGGTGCCGCGGTCTAGCGTCCATGACTTTACGGCGCCGATAGCGAAGAATTCCCTGTCCGGGAATGGGTCCGCTGCCCCGCCAACGCGCCTGCAGCCGCCATCGACTAGTTCATAGTTTATTTCGTGGCCGCTGGCCAACTTTATCGCCAGGGTTTTCGGCTCCGGCAGCGAGGCCTCGGCCGCTAGCCGAAGATCCGAGCGCAGGGCTGCTCCAAGTTCACTCCATCGCTCGCCGCGCACCGCAGACGCGCTCACCTTCCGGTCCGATTGCTGCAAGGCGACGGCAAACGAAATCACCACGCCCATCACCAGACTCGATAGCACGACCACGACCAGCACTTCGATCAGCGTCATGGCGGGTCGAATTCGCTTGCGTTGTGGCTGTGATCTAGTTGACGTCATTGATGTTGCCAGCTGGTTTCAACCTGCTATGACCCGTCGGGGAATGACCACACTGTCAGTTGCACCGGAGCGGCCGCCTGGCCGGTTGGGCCGTCCCATTGCAACTCCAACTTCAGCCGCTTGGCGACAACCGGCTCGCTTTCTTCGTCAATCTTTATGCTTAGTTTGGCGCCGGGTAAGTACCGCGAGATGGCATCGGGGCTCGCAATCTCATCGGCAGCGCTGGCCGTTAGCTGGTCCCATGGCATGTTTTCCAATTGCTCCGCGAGTGCTTGGACGGTTTGCAATGCCGCGGCGCGCCTGTCGGCCGCGCGCTGCCGATCGCCCATCACGCGCAGCATTTGCACGGAAACGCTCATCAGGACGCCCAGCAGCCCGGCAGCCAGACTGACTTCCAAGAGTGACATCGCACGCCGGCGCTGGACCACGAAAGCAAAATGCCTCGGGCGACGCCCGCGCGAATCGCGGACTATTTGAGGCATTGCGTCAACCAGCGGACGGCGTGACATTTTATTTCCTTGCACATTCATATAGCCACTCTAGTAGGTCAGCGCATTGATCAGTTTTACAAGGGGTATGAACAATGAAACAACAAAAAATGCAACAAACATTGCGAACGCGAGAATGGCGATTGGAAAAAGGACCTGCACGAAGGCTATTAACCGGTAGACGGCCCGCTTCTCGCGCCGCATGGCAATTTGGCGCAGGGCCCAGGGGAGATTGCCGGCTCGCTCGGCGGCTTTCAACAGCGCCCGCTCCGAATTGGAAATAATGCGTGCGCTCTGGAGCGCATCGCGCCAATCGGCGCCCGCCAGCACCGCCGCCACGACCGGCCGCAATCGGTTGCGGAGCGGGTCCGAGGGAAAGACGCCGGTCACGCGCCGCAGCACTTCGGCCACCGGTTCGCGCGCTTCGGTGGCCACGCTCAAGATGCGCAGCACGTGGGCCGAACGGCGCCGGAAGAACAATATGTCGGTCCATGGCCGCAGCAGCGGAATATCGCACAAATAGCAAATGCCGACTAACAACGAGCCTAAAAGAAAGATGGCCGACGCCATGATGACGGGCGCCGCAGCGTATTGCGTAAAGTATTGGGATGCCATAATTGCCAACAGCGTCATCCGTGGAAGCTCAATGTCGAACTCGTCGAAGATGTTGGTAAACTCCGGCACGATCTTGATCATGATGAACGTTAGCACCGCCGCCATGATCATCAAAACAAACGCCAGATAGGCGATCCTGTCGATGCACGCGCGCCAGGCGCCGGCCATCTCGCCCTCGTCGCTTCGACTGAGCTCGCGCAAGGCGGCGGCCTGTGCGTCCGCCGTTTGGCCCGCGGCGACGTAAGCCAGCGCTTCGGGCGGCAGCGCACGGGGGTGTTTTGCCACGGCTTCGACGAGCGATGCCCCGCGGCCCAACTCGGCCAACAATCGATCGGCGGCCCGGCCCACGATCCCGCGCAGCGCCTGCCCCGCGAAGAGCACCGATGAATCGAGCTGCCGGCCGCGCTCCACCAGCAGTGCAAGCATTTTGGCCATCGAGCGGCGCTGTGTCACGCGCCGGTAGACGACAACTTCAATGAAAGTTGTGATCGCCAGCAGACCAAGAACACCGCCGACAAAGGTCAGCGTTCCGCCCAACACGGCGGGCAGCACTCCCAGCCCGATGAGAACCAATGCGGACGTATTGAGAAACACATAAATGGGGTCCCCCGGCTCGGCACCGCGTGCGCCGTACGTCATTCGCATGGCCATGCGCAAAGCGAGCCCGAGCAGGATGAGCGTCGGCCAGGAGTAGAGAAACCATTCCATGTGTAGCCGGCCTCATTGAGGCCGAATCCAATAAGCCGGGGTCACCGTCCGCGGCTAAAGTTACATTGACAACATCTCGATCAATTTCACCAACGGCAACATCAGGCCAATGATCGTAAAAAATGTCAGCGTCGCCACGGCGATCAGCGTGACCGGCGGCAATAGCCTCTGGATCAGCAAGGCGCGCTGCTCGATGCGGTCGTCAAAAATCTCGGTGGCGATGCGGAGCGCCTCCGCAAAGAGGCCGTGCGG
>DATFGJ010000239.1:0-10548 GCA_035249585.1 Lacipirellulaceae bacterium | reverse complement strand
GCAGGTCGTCGCGCTCCACAAGCATCGGCGCCTTCGCACCAGGGATCAGCACGGCACCAATCACAAGGTCGGCTTTGCCCAGTTGCTCACGCACTGTGTGGCGGTCGCTGAACAGGCAATTCACGTTGGGCGGCATGATGTCATCGAGGTATCGCAGTCGATCCATGTTGATGTCGAGGATGGCGATGTCGGCGTTGAAGCCGGCAGCGATCTTGGCTGCGTTCGCCCCCACAACGCCGCCGCCCAGGATGGCGATATACGCCGGGGCAACGCCCGGTACGCCGCCCAGCAGAATGCCGCGGCCCATCTGCGGCCGCTCCAGAAACTTCGCGCCTTCCTGGATGCTCATCCGGCCGGCCACTTCGCTCATCGGCGTGAGAAGCGGCAGGCGGCCCTGGTCATCGGCCAACGTTTCGTAGGCCACACAGGTCGCGCCGCTTCCCAGCAAGGATTCGGTCAATGCGCGGTCGGCCGCCAGATGAAAGTAAGTGAAAAGAATCTGACCCTTGCGGATCAATTTCATTTCGCTGGCCTGCGGCTCCTTGACTTTCACCACCAGGTCGGCGCGGGCGAAGATTTCTTCGGGCCCGCTGACCAATTCGCCACCCGGCCGCAAATAATCGTGATCGGGCAGGCCGGAGCCCAACCCGGCCCCGGCTTCGACCAACACGGTGTGACCGCGGCGCACAAGCTCCTCCACCCCGACCGGCAGCATAGCCACGCGGTATTCATCCTGCTTGATCTCTTTCGGCACGCCCACGATCATGAGAATGGCTCCTGGAAGTCGAGAGCTGAGGGTCGAGAGTCGAGAGCCGGAGATAATCTGGCGGACATTTGACTCGATCCGAGTTTGTCGCATTCATCGTATGAACGCAACAACGACTCGGAGCATTGGAAAACTACGCATGACTTGCTCTCAGCAAAAATCGCTATTGCCGATTGCGATGCTGGCCACTGCTTTGTTGATTTGGGCCGGGCTGTTTGCGATGGGAGCGTACTTAGAATGGGGAGCCGATCGGCCGCGGCACGACTTTCGCAAGCCGCTTATTATTCTTGGATGTATGGCCGGGTTTCTAGCCTTTTGGGCGATATTACTTTGGAGGCGAGCGAAACGAAATACGCGCGATTGCGAGCCGGAAGCTCCAGCATATCTACGTGAAATGGATCCCCGGTCGGTCGCGGCCATTGAATGGGCTCTCTGGGCCACAATGATGTGCCAATGTGATAGGTGCGAGACTGTAATGGACCTGCCAGATTGCAGCGAGCCACCTTGGAACGAAGACATACAGAAATGGGCTAGCGACTGGGCACCTAAGGTACAAGCGGGCGGGTGGTCGATGGCGGACGATTGCTTTAATCTTCTTTGCCCAAATTGTCGCCGCTCTGAAGTGACTACGCTGGAAAGGCCGACGGACGCTTCTTGATACTGACCGATGTCCCGGGCGAACATGTGGATCATCCCGCCCTTGCCGGCCCGCTGCGGTCGCGGTAAACTGTTGGATTCCAATATTTGGGCTCTCTTAAGCGTCCGATTGGCGCACGACAGATTTATGAAAACGTACATGGCCAAAGCCGGCGAGGTCGAGCAGAAGTGGCACGTCGTCGATGCCACCGACCAGATCGTCGGCCGGCTGGCAAGCCGCATCGCTGTATTGCTCATGGGCAAGCACCGGCCCACCTATACGCCGCACGTCGACACGGGCGACTTTGTCGTCGTGATCAACGCCGAAAAAGTGCGCCTCACCGGCAAGAAATGGGAGCAGAAAGAATACCGTTGGTACACCGGCTATCCGGGCCAGAAGTCAGTCACCGCCGAAACTCGGCACGAGCGCAAGCCTGAGTTGATCCTTCACGAAGCCGTGCGCCGCATGCTCCCGAAGAACAAGCTCGCATTCAAGATGATCAACAAGCTCAAGATCTACACCGGCGCCGAGCATCCGCATCAGGCGCAGAACCCGGAGCCTTTGGAGCTGGCGGCAAAGTGATCGCCCGGTACCGAACCCTGAACCCCAAACCCTAAACTCGTCCAATGCCTGCTGCAGAAAAAGTCATCGACGCACTAGGAACCGGCCGCCGCAAGACCTCCGTGGCCCGCGTGCGAATTCGCGCCGGCTCTGGCAAGCTCACGATTAACGAGCGCACTCTCGAAGATTACTTCCCAATCCAGCAGGACCGCAATGCGGTTGTCGCTCCGCTGGAGCACGCAGGCGTGCGCAACAGCGTGGATGTGGTCATCCGCGTTCACGGCGGCGGCGGCACGGGCCAGGCTGGCGCGTGCATGCAAGGCATCGCCCGCGCGCTGATGCGCTACGACAGTGACCTCGCCGAGAAGCTCCGCGAAAAGCACTTCCTCACGCGCGACGCACGCATGAAAGAGCGCAAGAAGTACGGCCTGCACGGCGCCCGCCGCGGAACGCAGTTCTCCAAGCGGTAATTGTTATAGCCGGCCCATCTTGGGTCGGCGGACCGCGCTTTGCCATCTCACATGACGACGGTCTCCCCGGCCAAGATGGCCGGGCTATGTGTCATCCGGCGGAGCTACCGCACTGAGTCATCCTCGGGCAGGCCGAGCTGCCGATACAGCCCTCGGCGGGCCGCCTTATCGCCCTTCAGCGTTTCGCGCGCGTGCTGTGCCACACGCTCGGCGTGCTGCCGCGGCACGACTACGACGCCGTCGCCATCCGCCACAACGACATCACCTGGCAAAACCAGCACGCCGCCGACAACTATTGGCCGATTGACGGATTCGATCTCATTGCGTCCGGGACGAATTCCACGGCCCGGCTTGCGGTAGTACAACGGAATGCCTTGGGCGGCGATTTCATCAGTATCGCGCGCCGTGCCGCTGGTGACGACGCCGACACACCCGTGCAGCTTCCACGACATGATGTTGTTTGAGCCGATGGAACCGACATCAGTCTCGGGTGCCTCTTCAATCACGAGCACGGACCCATCGCGCAGAATCGGCACGAACGGCTCCGGCGAGCGCTCGCCGTACCACTGGCCGACCCAGCGATTGAATTCCTCGGTCTCGCGCGGTCCATGTTGCGGCTGGTTCGTCGGTACATACTTGGCCGTCACGGCGATTCCGACGATCCGATGCTTGAACTCTTTGGTGTCGCGCCACAATGGCCCGATGCCGGCATGAACAAGTCCGACATCCGCCAAGCCGGCTTGGTCCATGCCGTCAGAGACATCGGCGACACGCAGACCCTCAAACTTCTGCAGGATCGCGCGATCGTCCTCGGCGCTGTACACTTTCACTTCGATGTACGTGCGGCCGGCCCGCAGCGACTCAATGTCATTGCTTGTCGGTTGCGCCGCGGCCGAATGATCGATCCAGGCGAGAATCACCAGGGCGAATAAGTATGCGGCATATTGCTGGAATCGTGGTTTCATGTTCGTCCTCATCGGGTGGTTTCAAAACGCGGCAGTAACGCACAAACGCAGCAAAAGTGCAGCTATTGTAAACAAATCCCACATGTTTTGGCTTGCACCGCGATCCGGCGATTCGACTTGCAGTTCGGGCAGCCCGCAAGGTACAACATTGAGCAGGTCCTCCTGGAAACTTTTGGGCGGCCGACCCAGTCCGCCAGCCCGCATTCAAAGCATCCGGGAGGGCCTTTCTTGTTAATGGGGTTACGTCGTCATCACTTCGAGTCCGTCGCCATGGACGACCTGCCAGCTAAACTCTTTGTATTCCTCCTGGCCACATTCCTGGGCCTGGAGGTAATCCGGCGCGTGTCACCGCTGTTGCATACGCCGCTGATGTCGCTCACAAACGCGATCTCGGCGATTGCCGTGGTGGCCGCCATCCAGGTAATTTCCGAGGCGAAAACCAGCGTCAGCACGGTGCTCGGCACGCTGGCCGTGATCGCGGCCACGACCAACATCGTGGGCGGGTTTTGGATCACCGACCGCATGCTGAAAATGTTTCGGCGGGAGTCGGGCCGCCGTGATTGACGCATCCCCATTTGCCTTGCTGGCCGCCAGCGATTCCGCTAGTCAGGGACAAACGGCGATCTATGTCGGTGCATCACTGCTGGCCGCCGCACTCTTCATCCTCTCGCTTAAATGGCTGAGCCATCCGCGCACGGCTCGGCAAGGCGTGCGCGCGGGCGAAGTCGGCATGACGCTAGCCGTCATAGCCACCCTCATCATGTTTCACGTCGACGTCGAGTGGGTGCTGGTTGGCATCGTAATCGGCTCCATCGTCGGCGCCCCCATGGCGATCTGGATGCCGATGACCGCCGTTCCGCAGCGGACCGCGCTCTCGCACGCCTTTGGCGCGCTGGCGGCGGCGCTCGTCGGCATCGCCCACTACTATGAGCCGCACGACGGCACGATTGATCGCTTTACCATGGCCGTGCTCGCCCTGGAAGTGATGCTAGGCAGCCTCACGTTTACAGGCAGCCTCGTGGCGTTCGGAAAACTGCAGGAGCTTATCCCCAGCTCGATCAAAGGAATGCCGCAACAAAACGTCATCAACTTTTCGCTGCTAAGCGCGGCCATTCTCTGCGGAATCTGGCTGGTACTTTTTCCGCACCATTACGTTGTGTTCGTCCTCTTGGTGCTCTTGAGTCTTGCATTCGGAATCTGCCTCGTAATGCCAATCGGCGGCGCCGACATGCCTACGGTGATTTCGCTACTCAATTCGTATGCCGGCCTGTCGGCCAGCCTCATGGGTTTCGTGCTCGACAACTACCTCTTGATTATCGCCGGCGCGCTTGACGGCTCTTCCGGCCTGATCCTGTCAATCATCATGTGCAAGGCGATGAACCGGTCGTTCGCCAACGTGCTGTTTGGCCAGATGGACGCCAGCCAAGTGGCGTCCGCCGATGACGTGTACGGCGGCAAGGTGAAGTCGGCGTCGGCCGAGGACATCGCCATGGTGCTCGACGGCGCGCAGCGTGTGGTAGTGGTGCCCGGCTATGGCATGGCCGTGGCCCAGGCCCAGCATGCCGTACGCGAGCTGTTCAACCTTCTTGAGGAACGTGGCACCGACGTGGAATTCGCCATCCACCCGGTGGCCGGCCGCATGCCGGGGCACATGAACGTCCTCTTGGCCGAGGCCGACATCCCGTACGACAAGCTCAAGGAGATGGACGAGATTAACCCCAGCTTCGGCCAGACCGACGTTGCCATCGTGATTGGGGCGAACGATGTGGTGAATCCGCTGGCCAACACCGACCCAAAAAGCCCCATCGCCGGCATGCCAATTTTGAATGTGGGCGAGGCCCGCACTGTGGTGGTCGTCAAACGCAGCCTCAGCCCCGGGTTCGCCGGTATTCCAAACCCGCTGTTCGCTGCCGATAATTGCCTAATGCTGTTTGAAGACGGCAAAAAAGCAATCGTCGACGTCGTGGCCGCCATGAAAGAAGCGGCCTGACAACCAGCTCTTATTGCGCAGTCGCCCCTAGCGTCGGCGGCAACGCCGACCGGCTTATAACAATCGAGACCCTATCATGCGGCAACGAATCACGCACCTCTTGATAACAGCATTAATTGTTTTCGCGGTGGCAGCGCCACAATTAAAGGCGAAAGAAACCCCCGCGTCGGTTAAGCCTTCTCCGGCGCTTGAGCAATACGTCGCCAAACCGGACTCGAGCTACCAATGGAAGAAACGTCGTGAGGGTTCACTCGGCAGCGGCGAATTCGTCGAGCTCACGCTCACCTCGCAAACCTGGCGCGACGTCCCATGGAAGCACCAGCTGTTCATCTATCGGCCATCAACAGTCGACAGCGGCGCGCAGGCGTTGCTTTTAATCGCGGGCGGAACATGGAAGCCGGAGCTCGAACAGGAGCCGGCTGATGCCGACGCCAATCTTCCCGGCGAAGCGCACATCGTCGCCGCGCTCGCCGAATCGCTGCGCGCGCCGGTGGCCGTGCTGTTGCAGGTGCCCGAGCAACCGCTGTTTGACGGCATGGTCGAAGACGAGATTATTTCACACACATTCGCCCAGTTCATGAAGACGAACGACGCCGAGTGGCCGCTGCTCTTACCGATGGTCAAAAGCGTGGTCCGAGCAATGGATGCCATTGAGGAGTTTGCCCAGGCCGAGTGGCAGATCGACGTCGAACGATTCCTCCTGACCGGCGCGTCGAAGCGCGGTTGGACCACGTGGCTGACTGGCGCCGTGGACCCGCGCGTCAACGCCATCGCCCCGATGGTCATTGACATGCTCAATATGAAGCCGCATATGAAACTCCAAGAGGCGTCGTTCGGCGGCTACTCGGAGCAAATCCACGACTACACCGAAAAGGGATTGCAGGACCATCTTGACAGTGATCGTGGCGACGCGCTTCGCGCGATTGTCGATCCTTACAGCTATCGCGGGCAGCTGAAGCAGCCGAAGCTAATCATCCTCGGCACCAACGACCGCTACTGGCCGGTGGATGCTCTCAATTTGTATTGGGATGACCTCGAAGGCGAAAAATATGTCCTATATGTCCCGAACAACGGGCACGGCCTGCGCGATCACATGCGCCTAGTCGGGACGGTTTGCGCGCTGCACGAACACATTACCGGCGGAAAAGCCCTGCCTAAGCTTGATTGGAATTTCGAGGACCGTGGCGACTCGCTCAGGCTGGAATTGACGACCGACGCAAAGCCAGTGACCGTTCGTTCATGGACCGCTGAGTCCGACAGCCGCGATTTCCGGCAAGCGCGCTGGGAATCGCAAAGTGTGCCGGCCAACGCAGGCGAGGGCCGACGATTTGTCATCGATCTTAAAAGGCCGGCAGACGGTTTCGCCGCGGTATTCGCGGAGGCCCAATTCAATGGCCAGCCGATGCCGTTTTATCTTTCGACGAACTTGCGCGTGGTGCCGGGCGTGGCGACGGCCGGAGCGGTGGACGGCAATTGATCGGCCGACAGTGCAGTTGCTGCTTGGCACTTTTCTCATAAGAGGCTGTTGAAAGCCGGAGCAAATTACTCTACAATCGCGCAGATGTTTTTGAGACTGAATCTCAATACCAACGCGGCCCTCGGCCGCTAATGCATGCGCGAGTTTTTATCAATTACGCTGCTCGCCGCAGGGCAAGTCGCCGAAATCCGGCAACTTATCGGTCCGCCGGACCACGTTCGTCGGTTTGAAGAGCTTGGCTTGCGCGCGGGCGTCCGCATTGAAATTGTCCGGGGCGGGTCTCCTTGTATTATCCGCGTCGGTGACAGCCGACTTTGTTTTCGCGAGGATTCACAGGTCCAGGTGCTGGTAGCGCCGAGGAAAACGGCATGACGCGCATCGCCGCGGAGCTTTCAGCCGGTGAGTCGGGGCGGGTCGCGCGAGTCACCGGTGCCGACGAAATCAGCCGGCGGCTTATGGAAATGGGCGTCACGCCCGGTGTGCAGCTGCGTTGCCTAGGCGCCGCACCGCTTGGCGATCCATTGGAATTCGAGCTACGCGGCTACCGGCTAAGCTTGCGCCGGACTGAGGCCCAACACATTGAGTTAATAACGTCGCCTGCAACGACTTAATTAAACCACGGAGGCACAGAGAGCACGGAGCAGACATCGATTTGTCATGAAAACGTGTAGTAGCCATTGGCCCAGAAGCGACGAATTTCAATGACGGATTGCTAATGAGCTTCTTCTCCGTGTCCTCTGTGTCTCCGTGGTAATGCCATCCAAATGTCGACCATCGCCCCGCCGAAAACGATCCGCGTCGCCCTGATCGGCAATCCCAACACGGGTAAGAGCACACTGTTCACGGCGATGGCCGGCGTTCGGCAGCGGATCGGCAATTACCCGGGCGTCACGGTTGAAAAGAAGATCGGCCACCTGCGGCACGACGAGCAAACTTTCGAACTGATCGATCTGCCCGGAACGTATAGCCTGGCCCCGCGCTCGCCGGATGAGATGGTCGCTGTTGATGTGCTGCTGGGCCGCGGTCAGAATGCGCCGCCCCCCGACGTCGTCCTGTCGATCGTCGACGCCAGCAACCTGGAGCGAAACCTCTTTCTCGTAAGCCAGGTTCTGTCGCTCGGGTTGCCGACGGTGATCGCGCTCAACATGACCGACGTCGCGCGCGACCGGCAGATCGAGATTGACATCCATGGGCTGGCTGAGCGGCTGGGCGTGGCGGTGATCCCGGTGCAAGCCAATCGCCGCGCCGGATTGGAGCGCCTCAAAAACGCGCTTGCCGACGCCGCCGTGAATCCCGTCGGAAAGCGCGCGAACCCCTTCCCGGCCGAATTCCAACGCCGCACGCGCGATCTAGCAAAATGGCTTAACGAAACAACGAGCAGCGAGATTCCACCTGTGCTTGTTGAGCGGTTGCTCTTGGACACGAGCGGTTATCTTGAAAGCGAGCTGCTCAACGGCGAAGCCAACCAGGTGGCTTCAAAACTTCGAAAGCAGCGAGAAGAGCTGGCCGCCGCCGGCTTGCCAGTTCCGGCCGTGGAAGCAATCGCCCGTTATGATTGGGTGGCCCGCGTTCTGGACGGCGTGTGTCGGCGACATTTGCAACAGCAGCCCGACGTCAGCGACCGCATTGACGCAGTGCTCACGCACAAACTGTGGGGCAGCCTGATTTTCATCGCTGCGATGGCGGTGCTCTTCTCATCAATATTTATCCTGGCCGTGCCGCTGATGGACGTCATCGACGGCCTGGTTGGCAGCCTCGCCGGCTGGGTGGAAAGCATCATGCCGGCCGGCGCGCTGCAATCGCTTGTCGTCGACGGGGTGATCGGCGGCGTCGGCGCTGTGGTGATTTTCCTGCCGCAGATACTTATTCTGTTCATGTTCATTGCGATCCTGGAGGACTGCGGTTACATGGCTCGGGCCGCGTTCCTGATGGACCGGCTGATGGCCGGCGTGGGGCTTAGCGGCAAGTCGTTTATCCCACTGCTGTCGTCATTTGCCTGCGCCGTTCCGGGCATCATGGCGACGCGCGTCATCGAGAACCGCCGCGACCGGTTGGCCACGATACTCATTGCCCCGTTGATGAGCTGCTCCGCTCGGCTCCCGGTGTACGTGATTCTTATCGGGGCGTTCGTGCCCGCTCATTTCTATTTGGGCGGCATCGTGGGGCTGCAAGGGCTGGTGCTGCTGGCGATGTATCTGGTTGGCGCGGTGGTCGCGGTGGGCGTCGCCTGGTTGTTGAAAAAGACACTCCTGCGCGGCGAGACGCCGCCGTTCGTCATGGAATTGCCGAGCTACAAAGTGCCCGCATTGCGGACAGTGGCGTATCGCATGTCGGAACGCGGCTGGGCGTTCCTGGTGCGCGCCGGCACCGTGATCTTCGCGGTGACGATCCTGGTGTGGGCGGCCGCCTATTACCCGCACAGCGATGCACGGGTGGCGGCCGACATCGCGGCCCAGCGCGCGGCGATCATCGATCCGGCGGAACGCGCCGAGTTTGAGTCCCCGGAGAATCTCGCGCGGCTGGAAGCCAGCCTGCATCAGCGCTACAGCTTTCTGGGCCGCGCCGGTCGGTGGATCGAACCGGTGGTACGGCCGCTGGGCTGGGACTGGCGGATCGGCTGCGCGGTGATCGCGTCGTTTCCGGCGCGCGAAGTGGTGATGGGTGTGCTGGGCGTAACTTACAACCTCGGTCCCGATGTTGACGTCGGCGGCGAGGATGACCAGAACCGCCTTCGCGACCGGCTGCGCGCCGCCCGCTGGGACGACACGGGGCTACCCGTCTATAACCTGGCCGTGGCGCTCTCGATCATGGTATTTTTCGCGTTGTGCGCGCAGTGTGCGGCAACGCTCGCAGTAATTCGTCGAGAAACTAACAGTTGGCGCTGGCCCGCGTTCACATTTGCTTACATGACGACGCTGGCCTATGTAGGTGCTCTCGTGACCTACCAAGTAACAATCCGCATGATTTGACATTTAGCGGCGGGGCTTGCCTCGCGCGCCCGATTTATGCAAGATGTCCTCGCCATTTTGATTGTCGCCTTCGCCGCGGCCTTCCTCGCGCGCCGCGCCTGGTTCCACGTAGTGCACCGCGCAGCCGGCGCATGTGGCTCGTGCGCAAATTGCCCGGCTTCAGATTCCGCGCCGCAGCCGCTCGTCACAATTTCGCCGGTCGTATCTCACGCAAAGGCCTGCGGCGAGCTCAGCCGAGCGGCGCCAAGGCGCAAAGTTGGCGGCTGACCCGTGACGGTCTTCCTTGGCGCCTTACCGCCTTTGCGTGAGAATATTCCCTCATGTCCACGGCGACGGAGCGCAAATCAAGCACACGGCAGGCCGCTCGCGTATTCAAATCCGCTCAGCGTCAAGCGCTTCGTCGCCGACTTTTGGCGTGGTATCGCGATCACGCCCGCGATCTTCCCTGGCGCCGTTCGCGCGACCCTTATCGCGTGTGGATCAGCGAGGTGATGCTGCAACAGACGCAGGTCGCCACGGTGCGCGGATACTTCGAGCGGTTCGTCTCAGCGCTGCCGGATGTGCATCAACTGGCTGCCGCCGAGGAGCAGCAAGTGCTGCGTCTGTGGGAAGGAATGGGGTACTATCGCCGGGCGCGCCAGCTTCACGCCGCGGCGAAGGAGCTTGTCGCTCGGCACGGCGGTGACTTTCCCAGTGACGTCGCCGAACTCATC
>DATFGJ010000238.1:0-9715 GCA_035249585.1 Lacipirellulaceae bacterium | reverse complement strand
CCTTGCTGATCATCGATGTCATTACCGGTTTCACCGGCACCAAACCGATGCCGGTGATGGACGCGATCGACGAATTCCCGACGAGCTGCGGCCAGGTCGCGTGGGACGCGCTGCCGAAGATTCAGGAATTGCTTCACGCGTGCCGCGACGCCGCTTTCCCGGTGATCTACTCGACCAGCGATCCCGACTTCAAAGCCGCATTCGGCAATGCTACCAAACGAGGTGTCGACGCCACGGATTTTGAAAAACTCGCCGTGCAGTTCCCTGAAATGATCAAGCCGAACGACGATGAATTCATCGTGCGCAAGGCGCGTGCGAGCGCCTTTTTCGGCACCCATTTGATCACCTATCTGGTGCGCAAAAATATCGACTGCTTGCTTGTTACCGGCACCAGCACCTGCGGCTGCGTGCGCGGCACCGTACTCGATGGCTACTCGTTTGGCTATCCGGTTTTCCTGGTCGAAGAATGCGTGTTCGACCGCTCGCGCACGTCGCATCTCGTCAATCTTTTCGAAATGAATGCTAAATACGCCTCGGTGGTCCAGCTTAGCGAAGCACTCGAGTACGTGGGCAAGATCAAGAAATTGGAAGGCCGGAAAGCGGTCGCAAGCTAGAGCGCCAAACACTTTCATGCAGTCTCTTCTCAATCGGCATTCCCGCGAAGGCGGGAAGCCAGGTTAAGCTGTCACTCCTCGACTCGCCTCGGTCGTCGCCGGGGTTGGATGAAGGTTGAGAGCCGGAATCTTTTGTTCTGAGTTTGCTGTAGTGGAGGTCTGTTATGGCAACCGAAGCCCCGTTCGCCGACAAAGAATATGTGGATCGCTTCCAGCGGGCGCAGGCGTTGATGGAGCGCGACGGTCTCGACGCCTTGGTCGTATCTGAGAAAAACAACTACTGGTACTTCAGCGGTCTCATCAGTTATCAGCTCGATCACATCCAGCGGCCGCAGATCTGTATTCTTCCGAAGAGCGGCAAGCCGCTGCTGCTCGTCTACGGCAATGACAAGGCGAAAGCCAAAGCCTTGCCCTGGGTTGGCGAGGTGCGCGCCTACACGGACGTGCCGTTTCCCGAAGAAATGATCGGCGGTTGTTTGAAGGAAATGGGGCTTGGTGAGTCGAAGCTGGGCTTCGAGCTCGGCGACGATCAACGTCTTGGGTTTCCGGTCAATTATCTGACTCGACTGACTGAAGCTTTGCCGAAAGCGCAGATCGAGGACGGCACCGCGGCGCTGACCGAAATGCGGCTCATCAAAAGCCCGCGGGAAATCGATTTCATGCGCAAGGCGTGTGATATCTCCGTCAAAGCCTACGATCGCTGCTTGCCGCAATTGAAACCGGGCATGACCCGGCGCGAAGTTGCGGATCGGCTTTACATCTCGATGATCGAAGAAGGCGCCCATCCGCGCCATCCCGGTTTTCTCATGCTCAACTCGTCCACCCGCTACGACGATCGGCGCTACAAAAAAGGCGATCGAATGATCGCCGACTTCGGCGCCTGCTACGAAGGCTACTACGGCGACGTCACCCGCATGACAATCTTCGGCGAACCGACCGACGAGCACAAAAAAGAGCACGAAACCGCCTGCGACGTCATCGACCTCTGTTTCAAGTCGATGCAGCCCGGCACGCCGATAGCGGAAGTTTCGCGTGTGGCAAACTGTGAATTGCTCAAACGCGGCTATCAAGCCGTCGATAGTCCGAAACGCATCGGCCACGGTATCGGTATGTCGAGAGCCGAGCCACCCTCTTTGAACGAAGTGGAAACCGAGCTTTATCGTCCCGGAATGGTCCTCGCCTTGGAGCCCAAAGTGCGCTCGGAAAAGAGCGCGGTGCATCTCGAAGAAGATGTGCTGATCACCGACAAGGGCCCGGAGTTTCTGACCACCGGCTGCCGCCGGCTCGATATCATCAACTGAGATAGCTTCGGCAACCCGGTTGTTTCCTCCTCGCCCACGAAGTGGGAGAGGATAGAGGTGAGGGCATGTAGGGGCGACCGGCGGGTCGTCCCACACAGAATGCGCCCTGGAGAACGAATCTTTCGTCACCCCAACGAGGAACAGGACACCAATTCCGATCTTTGTGTCCTTTGCGCTCTTTGGCGAGAATGATTTTCGACGAGCTTTATGGAAACCCAAGGCATTCTCTACCTCTCCAACAACGACGTTAAAAAGGTCCTCGATCTCGGCCGGGCTATTGAAATCACAGAGCAGGCGCTGCGCGATCATAGCGAAGGCCGCGTGATCTGGTCGGCTCCCGAAGATCTCGCGATCAAACCGGATTCCGGCTGGCAATCCTGGGTCACCGGCTGCGCGCTCGCAACCGAGCCGGTGGCCGGCTTTCGCATTCGCTCCATCAAAGCCGCCGGCGGTAGCCGCGACGTCTCGCGCCCGCCGCGCGGGCCGCGCCGTATCCTCATCCTTTCCGATCGTGAGGGCGGAGAGATCCGCGCCATCATGGATGAAGATTGGTGCCACGCCGTACGCACGGCCGCGGCCGCCGCTGTCGCCATGCGTGTGCTTGCGCGCAAGAACGCCGCGACGATGGCTATGCTCGGCGCCGGCGACACGGCGCGCGCAGCGGTGCCGGTGATGGCGAAAGCATTCGCTCTAAAAGAAATTCGCGTCACGTCGCGGACACCGGAATCACGCCGTAACTATGCTCAGGAGGTCGGCGAAGAATATGGTCTGAATATTCGCCCGGTAGAATCGACCGAGCAAGCACTGCGCGGCGCCGATCTGGTGGTTTCGGCGACGACAACATCGACGCCGATCGTAAAGGACGCCTGGCTCGGCGATGGAATGACGGCGTATTCCATCGGCAAGCAGCAGGAGATGGAAAGCGAAGTCTATAAAAAAGCCGATAAGTTCGTAGTCGACAGTTGGCTACACTGCAAAAACAAATCCGACATGCAGCGCATGCTGAAGGAAAACTTTCTAAGCGAAAAAGATCTTTACGCCGAGCTGCCGGAATTGCTCTCGGGTAAAAAGCCCGGCCGCGAATCCGACAAAGAGCGCATCTTCATCCGCGCCATCGGCCTGGTCAATCAAGACATCGCTCTGGCGAACACGATTTACCAGAGCGCAGTGGAGAAAGGCATCGGCACTCGGCTGCCGTACTGATCCATAGAGCCAATCGATCTAAATAGCGCGCGCCTTTTCATCCTCAGCCGAGAAAAAATTTCAAAGTCGTTGCACCTCTCCACTCAGGGCTCATTTACATCCCGACATGCCGGGATCTCGGTCGCGGGGATCGCGCTTCGGCAGCGTGTTGTCGAGGCGGATCGCGTAGCCGTCCTGCAGTTGCTTGCCGTCGATGCGAATCGACTGCAGCAGCATAACATCCGCCAGACAGTTCTGCAGGCTCGTTGGCGGCAGTGGCGCCCATTTGATACCCGGCAGCGCCTCACGCCTTACGCCTCGCACCTTCCCGCGGTACCGAGAGCGACCTTCACCGCTTCGATCAGCTGTTCCTCCGGCCCGGCAGCGTGAGCTGACGAAGCCTGACTGAGCGACATGAAAAGAGCGAGGGCCGCACTGAAAAAAGTATACGAATCATGCGAACTCCCATCTACCGCGGCGTCACGGTGTAGTACTTCACGTTCGCGAAGCTCTGGCCTTCAGGCACAGGTTCCCAGCGCACTTCCTTGCGCTTGGCGTAGACTTCGTCCTGAGCGTGCATGAAAAGCCAGTACGCCTGGTCGTGCACGTAGTGGCCTAGCTCTTTGAGCACCGCGGTGCGCTGTGCTGGATCCACGGTTTTTCGGCTCTTGTCGATGAGCCCGTTCAATTTATCATCGGGCTTGTGACCTTTGCGCCGGTACAGCGTCCAGCCGAGCATCGCGTCTGGATCGGCGGCAGTGCCCCAGGCCACCGAGGTGATCCCTTTGAAATCGCCCGCCAGCCAGGTGGTCTGTAGCGTGGCGCGCTCGGTCGGCACGAGCCGCACCTTGATGCCCACCTCGCCCAATTGGCTGGCTATCACTTCGGCGATGTCGCGGTCCCTTAGAAACGCGCCGCTGGTGATGCTGAAGTTCGCCTCGATCCCGCTCGAGTGGCCTGCCTCTGCCAACAGTTTCTTGGCCCTGGCCGGATCGTACGGATAAGGATTTAGTTTGGGATCGTAGCCCGGCCAAGCTGATGAGTACGGGCCGTGCAACAGCTCACCATAGTTCTCTAACACCCTCTTAAGGATCGATGCGCGATCCACGGCGAAGTTCGCCGCGCGGCGCACGCGCACGTCGTCGAACGGCGGCTCGGTGGTGTTGAACGGATGGATGATCAACCGCCCGCCCTTGAGCAGCTTCAGCTCCGTGTTCGGATCATTCTGCAACTGACTTAGCTGCGCCAGCGATGGATCTTGAATGATCTGCACGCCGCCGGTTTTCAACTCCGCCACACGTGTGGCTGGGTCGGTGATGGGGCGCAGCACCAGCCGGCTCGGCTGCACTCGGCCGCGGTAATAGTCGGGATTGGCCTCCAGCACCAACCGCTGGCCGCGCACGAACTCGACGAACTTATAGGGGCCGTTGCCCACGGGCTTTTTGCTGAACTCGTCCGTGCCCATCTTCTCTCTGGCCCTCTTGGGTAGTATCAGCAGCAGACTCAGGTTCGCCATCAACCCGGGGCGCGGACCATCGGTGGTGATCCGTACCGTTTGCGCGTCCACCGCCTCCACGCTGGTGATGCCCACGGTGTTGGCTTTCCGCGGCGATCCGTCCCGGCGGTAGATGTCGAGCGAATATTTCACGTCCTCGGCGGTGACCGGCGTGCCGTCATGGTGCTTCACACCCTGACGCAGCTTGAACTCCCAGCGGTGGTCTTTCACCGTCCACGAGCTGGCCAATCTCGGCGTCAGCTTGAACGGTGCGCCCTCGTATGCGACCAGCGGCTCAAAGAGGTGGCGAAGCACCAGCACTGTGGCGTTGGCTGCCGCGGCCGTGCCCGCATCGACTGACGTTGTCTCCTCGATGACAGCCAATGTCCACTGCGCCGGTCCAGGCGATTGCGCAGCATTGGCTACCGACCACGAGGTGAGCAGCGCCAGCCCCACTCCCAAGGCAAGCATCCTCGTTCGCACACCCAAATTTAACTTCATCGTTGCTCCTTCTGCGAAAATAATCGCTACGAAGCTCGTCATTGCTCCTTCCCCCGCCTCGGGGGAAGCCTGGGATGGGGGCTATCCCTTCGCTCACGAGACATCGCTTTGTGCCGCGGCAACCGAAATGTTTTTTGCGCCCACGTCAAATTCACTTCGTGAGTCGGGTTTGGACCCCACTCACGACCAAAGGGGATGTTCTACCCCCTTTGGAAACCCCAGGAATTTTGTTCCCGCAGCAAGCTGCGCCGTTTTGAGAATCAATCAAACGCCGTCGATTTTTTTACTGGTGTGGTGAGCGCCTTGAGCGCCTTGTTGACGATCTCCTTGCGCAGCGCTTTCTCATCGCTCGGCCGCAGGTTGGGATCGCCCGCCACGTTGGTGATCGCCTTGCCGCGCACGATGCGCGGCGCGCCTACCGAGCGGGCCAGCCCGTCTAATGTAGTAACGTATGCCACCGGCATGCCTGCCGCCTCGAGTTCCTTAGCCATCACGGCGCCGCCGCGAGAGCAGGAGCCTCAGGCGGAGGTGAGAATCACCCCCTGGACGTCGTTGGCGCGCAGCTCTTGGAGCATCTCCTGCGCGAAACGGCGTGCGGTGGGAATTGCCGCGGTGTTGCCAGTGGTAGTGTAGAGTTCGTCGGCCAGATCCTGGAACGCTCCTTCTCGTTCTAACTCACGCAGCGCGTCCAGCGGTGCCATTCGATTTGGGTCTTCGTTTACGTTGGTCGTGTCGAAGCCGCCGTGAATCGACTGCCAATCGCTGGGCTTCAGATCATTCAGCTCGCCGATCGGATACTTCAGCCACTTGCTGGCGTAGGCCGACTCTAGCCGGTCCGGGTTGCCCCGCGGCACCACGCCTCCGGTGGTTACCAGTGCGATCTTAGCGTGGGCTAAGTCTTGCACCGGCGGCGCCGGCTCCACTTGGCTGTAGCTCGGCACAGGCCACTCGGTGGCGTACGGCTGGCCGCTCATCTTCTTGACCAGCATATCGACGGCACGCAGCGCCGCCGATTGCTCGGCGACAAAGTGGACTCTCCGTCCGGTGGGAATGTATCTTTCTTCTTGCGGTGTCCCGAGCGGCACGCGAGCGTAAAGTTTCAGCGCCAGCTGCGCCATGACTTTCATCGCGTCGCTCATGCCAGCGGCACTCTCACGCGTGCGCGCGATGTGGACCTTGGTTCGGTACAGGTCAACGCCCGGATTGTCCGGGTGCATACCGGTCACCGCCACGATACCCAGCCTATCCTGCGCCCGTACACACAGCTCGCCGCACGCCAGCCCGTACCGCCCAGAGGCGAAGGCCGGTCCCGCGATCAAAATATCCGGCCGCTCTTCGGACACCAGCGCCAAGATCGCATCGATCGCGTTGGCTTGCTCGTTGGCGTAGTTGTCGCCGCAGTACACCGTCGCCACGATCTGCGCCCCCTCGCCCAGCGCTTGCTGCAGCGCAATGCCTGGCCCTACCACGCCTAACTTCTTTGCCGGTCCGAGTCCGGCATGTTCCTCCGCGCCGATCCCGGAGAAAAATTGGTTAAGGTAATGTACGACTCGAATGGTGCTCATTGCCACCTCCATTCTTTGAGTATCTTGGCTTGCAAAATTCTTCTTATGTCAAAAAAATCTCGTCGTCTGCCGAGTAAATCCCTGCGTGCTGCATGCTGTGTGGATGTCGCGCTGGTTCACGGTCAGCTCGCCGCGCGGATCGGCATCGCTGCTCGCCAGGCGTTGCCCGCCGATCACTTTCGCTGTCGGCGGCAGGGTAATCTTTCGGTCGCGGCTGCCGATGCAGACAATCGCGTCCGCCTCCGGCGCGGCGTGCACGAAGCCCGGATCGTCCGGTCCATAGCCTACGTCAAGATAGATCAAAGTGGTTTTGATGCCCAGCTTCTCGCACTCTTGAATCGCGAGCATGGTATCGATGGCGTAGTTGCTGCCGTTGATGCCAAGCAGGAGCGCGCCCTGCGCGCCAAGCAGCCTCGCTAACTTCCCCGCGGCGCTGCTCACACGCTCCTTCTGCTCCCGTTCGGGAGTGAGGTCGTAGAACAGCACGCACCCGACGAAGTTAACGCTTTTGCCATGCGCTTGATACAGCTCTCGCATGGCCTGGTTGTTCTGGTCCCAGTAGGTCGAGCGATAGGCCTGACGCCAGCCCACCAGAGCCCCATCGAATACCTCATTCGGATGAACCAGCGTCCCAAACGGCAGCGCGATTTTCATACCGTACAGGTAATTCGCTTGGGTGTGATACAGGCAGGCCACACGGGGCAGCACCGGCGCGCAAGGCGTCAGCTCGAACGTCTCCACGTGGTCCGGCGTCTGGTCCGCCGTGGCCCTGGCCAGATAAGCGGCCACCTTGAGGCACGCCAGCGTAGTCGCTCGATTGTAGTCTTCGGCTTCATTCGTCCCGCCCAGCACGTCCTTCGCGTCCACTGACGCCGACGGAAACAGGCTCGGGTTCGGCGTGAACTCGAGCGCCACGTTAAGCGTTTGCGCAAACGGGCTGAACTCCGCGCCCGGCCCGGACATGTCCAATATTTGTTCGCGAAAATGGGTCTGCTCGCCCGGCACCGGCTCCGCCACTTCCAGCACTGCCACTCCGCCAAGCCGATGCGTCCGCCCCTCACCGACTGTGGTCGGCGCCGAGACAAAACCAGGGAACACCCCGCCCGGCCCACTCACTTTCCAGCGCGGCTCCACCGCGTCCTTGGCGTTGATGATCCTGACGTTCTCGCCCGGCCGTACTAAATGGACCTGCACGTCCGCGAAGTGCGAATCGCCAAGCACAAGCCGCCGAACCTCGTCTTTGTCAACAACGAGTGTCCCACCGGCCACGCCCGTCCGCGCCCCGAACTCAATCGCACGAATTTGAAACGTCCCAACCTCAAGCCGCATATCTAAGCATCCCAATTCGACTCCGCTCAATACCGTTTTTTATAATCCAAAATCAAAAATCTTCACACTTTCAGCCTCGGGTCCATGGCGTCCCGTAGCGCGTCGCCGAACAGGTTGATGCCCAGCACTGTCAGGATGATCGCCAGCCCCGGGAACACTCCCAGCCACCACGCGCTGGTCAGGTACTCTCTGCCTTGGCTCAGCATGCCGCCCCAACTTGGCGTCGGCGGCTGTACGCCCAATCCCAGGAAGCTCAGCGACGACTCGGCGATGATCAGCTCCGCCAGTTGAAAACTGCTGATTACGATGATGGGCGCGATCACATTGGGCGTGATATGGCGCGTAATGATCCGGCGATCGGTTGCTCCGAGCGCAACCGTCGCCTCGACGAACTCGCGCTGCTTGGCTACCAACACAGAGCCGCGCACCGTGCGCGCGTACACCACCCAGCTGCGCAGCGCCAATACGAGGATCAGGTTGGCGAGCGTGGGTTTTAGCAGCGCCATCACCGCGATCGCCAACAGTAGATACGGAAACGAGAGCTGAATGTCCGCCAGCCGCATGACCAGCCCGTCCAACCAGCCGCCGTAATATCCAGAGAGCAGCCCGATCATCACACCGAACACCATCGCCACCAGCACACTGATACCGGCGATGCCAAGCGACGTGCGCGCGGCCCAGATTACCCGGCTCAGCATGTCCCGCCCCAGCGGATCGGTGCCGAGCAGGTAGGTCGAGCTTCCGTCGCTCAACCAGTTGGGCGGCTTCAGCCGATTCTCCAACGACATCTGGCCGAAGCTGTACGGCGCCATCAGCGGCGCCGCCAGCGCCATGCCGATCATCAGCACGAGCAAAGCCGCCCCCACCCAGCCGGTGCGCATGCGCGCCAGTCGCCATAGTACCTGGTGATCGCCGCGCCCCCTCGACTCCTGCGCGTCCGCCGCCAGCACCATCGCCTTAGCCACGCTGCGCCCCCGTTCGCACTCGCGGGTCCAGGTAGCCGTACAAGAGGTCCACCAGCAAGTTGATCAGCACGAACGCTGTGGCCACCATGATCAGCGCCGCCAGCACCACCGGGTAGTCCCGCTTCAAGATCGACTCCAACACCAGCGTACCCACGCCCGGCCAGGCGAACACCGCCTCGGTCATCACCGCGCCGCCGAGGAGTCCCCCGACCTGCAGCCCCACCACCGTCACGATCGGCACCAGCGCGTTGCGCACCGCGTGGCGCGCCGTCACCACAAACTCCGCCAACCCCTTGGCCCGCGCCGTGCGGATGTAGTCCTGCGACAAAACCTCCAGCATCCCGGAGCGCGTGAGCCGCGCCACCAGCGCCAACAGCCACATCGCCAGCGTGACGCTCGGCAGCACCAGTTGCGCGAAACTGCCCCGGCCGGAGACCGGCAGCGCGTGCAGTCCCACGGCGAAGACGAGAATCATTAACATACCCAGCCAAAACGTCGGTACCGACTGCCCCAAGAGGACCAGGCCCATCGAGAGATGGTCGAAGATCGAATTGCGCTTGACCGCGGAGATGATCCCGGCGGGAACGGCGATCAGCACGGCGATCAACAACGCCGCCGCCGACAACTCCAACGTGGCCGGCAGCCGTTCGAGAACGACTTCCAGCGCCGGCCGTCGATAGGAAAACGACTGACCGAAGTCACCCTGCAGCAACCGCGCTAAGTAGTGAGCGTACTGGACCGGAATCGGCCGATCGAGACCGTA
>DATFGJ010000237.1:0-9579 GCA_035249585.1 Lacipirellulaceae bacterium | reverse complement strand
CTCAAGGAGCAGGAATTCGTCATTGCCGGGTACACCAGGCCGGAAGGCTCGCGCGTGGGATTCGGAGCCTTGTTGCTCGGATATTACAACGACAGGGGGCAGCTGGTGTACGCCGGCAAGGTGGGCACGGGATTTACGGCTCAGTCGTTGCGAGAACTTACGGCCGAATTGAAGAAACGACGCACCGATTCGTCGCCCTACGCCGAGCTGCCGAAGGGCATACGGCGGCGCGGCATTACCTGGGTCAAGCCCGAGCTGGTGGCCCAGGTCGAGTTCGGTGAGTGGACCGGCGATGGCCGCCTCCGGCAGCCCTCGTTCCAAGGTTTGCGCGACGACAAGCCGCCGACTAAGATCACCCGCGAAATGCCCAAATCGCCGGCAGCATTGAAAAACTCCTCCAGCAATGGTGCCATGAAAAGCAGGACAAAGTCTACAAAAACCAAGCGAGCGAAGTCGGCGCGGGCAAAACCGACGGCAGCATCCCGCAACGCAAAAAGCGACGTCGAGGTGGCCGGAGTGCGCCTCACAAACCCTGACCGCGTGCTGTATCCCGATGAGGGGATTACAAAACGCGATCTGGCCGAATATTACGAGCGCGTTGCCGACTGGATCTTGCCGCACGTCGTTGGCCGTCCGCTCACGCTCGTGCGCTGCCCGGAAGGCTACACCGGCGAATGCTTCTTCCAAAAGCACTTCACCGGCTCGCTGCCCGACGCCGTGCGGGCCGTCATGGTTCCCATAAAAGGGAAGCGCGAAGAATACGTGGCCGTCGACGACATCGCCGGCGTCGTGGCGCTTGTGCAGATGGGCGTTTTGGAGATACACCCTTGGCCAGCGCGCGAGGATATGCTCGAACGGCCGGATCAAATCGTGATGGATCTTGATCCAGGTGAAGGCGTCGAGTGGAATGCAGTCGTCGAGGGGGCAAAGGAAACTCGCGACCGCCTGGCAGCGGTAGGACTGGATAGCTATTTGCGCACATCCGGCGGCAAGGGCTTGCACGTGGTCGTCCCGCTCGCGCGGCGCAACTCGTGGGATGAACTGAAGCAATTTGCCAAGTCGATTGCCGACACGATGACGCGCGAATCGCCGGACCGCTATCTGGCCACGCTCAGCAAGGCCAAGCGCCGCGGCAAGGTATTTGTCGACTATCTCCGCAACCAACGTGGTGCCACGGCGATTGCCTCCTACTCCACTCGCAGGAAGCCCGGCGCGCCGGTAGCCGTGCCGCTGGCATGGGACGAACTTTCCACACGCACGAAGCCGGACATGTACAACATCGTCAACCTGCCCAAACGATTGGAAAAGCTCTCGTCTGACCCCTGGACAGGTTTCTCTTCAACGCGCCAGTCCATCACGCGCAAGATGATGGCAGCGTTTGAGTGAGGTCAGCACACAAGCCCGAAGCGCAAGCGAGGGACGGTTAGTTGCGCGTCCCTCGCTTGCGCTTCGGGCTTTTGTGCGCCAAGCACCAACCGTGCAGAATTAAATCGCCAAGACGCAAAGGACGCCAAGTTTTGCAAAAACTTCATCCATCTCTCTCGTGTCTCTTCGCGTCTTGGCGCTCTTGGCGGTTCGTTTCATCTGGCGTATCGAGCGGTCACCGGGGAACAGCTCCGCGAGCAGGCGCAAGTTGTGGATCATCAAGGTCGAGCCGATACAAGATCTGATTGTAGTCGTACCGCGGTGTCGGCTCGGGGCGGTCGGCAAACGTTTGCGTGTACGTCCCTTCAAACAGCAGAATCGGCGAATCCGCAGGCGTGAATTCGGGATGAATCCGCGGATTGTAGAACGTGTAGTTCTTGTGCGAGAGGACTTTCACTGCCCTGCCCCACGGGCCGTATGGCGCATGGCTTTCCGCGTACCAGATTTCGCCGAAGACCGAGGGTTTGCCGAATTCCTGCATGAACACGGTCACATAGCGCTTGCGGTAAGCATTCCATGCGATCGAACCGGAATGCGGCGAAACAGGCGAATCATCGCCCGCCGACAAAAGCTCATCTTGCGGTTCGAGCACTTCCCAGGATTTTTGATCCTGCCATGCCTCGAACGTGGCACGGCAGCGCAGCTTCGGCAACGGATCGCCGAACAGCACGCGTTTCTCGCCGCCGTCGGCGTCCACGATGATCGGATGCCCCTGCGGAACCGGCGGGCGTTTCGATGGGCCGTCCGATTTCCTCCACACCGTGCGGAGCGGCTCAAAACATTCCGCCTCGTCGTTCCATACGCACAAGCCGCATTCATACGCTTCCAGCGGCGGCTTGATCTTGAAGTACGTGGCGACGAGCCGGCTTTCGCCGGACTTGTCCGGCAAGCTCACGTAACCAGTGAGCCATGTAGGCCCTGAGCCGGGCATCTGCGCCACGCCGCGCGGGCGTCCTTCATCGTCGCGAAAGTATTCCAGCGCCAGCCGCAGCGGCGGCTCGAACGATTCGAGCGGCCGCACTGCGCTGGTCGCGCTCGTCATGTGAAAAATCCCCAGCGGATACCGCGCAAGCGAAGTGTCTCCCCACGCCCAAAACAAGCGTCCGCGATGCACGGCATTCTGCACGCTGTCGCACCCAAGGACGCCGCTTTCCGGCCAATCCATTTCCTGGCCCAACTTTTGGCTTTCGGCGAACAAGCCGCCGCCGGTGATTCGCCCCAGCCGCTTGGCGATGCTCGTGCGGCTCACCTTGAGGGTTAGCGACTGTCCCGGCCGCGGCGTGAAGCGTATACCGCGGTTTCCAAATCCGTCGGCTGGCACTTCATAACCGTCCGCGATGACCGTGAACCAAGTTTCCTGGCCCATCAGCTCGGGCAGATCGAACGTAATGATGCCGGCGTTGTCGCTAACGAATCGCGATTGATGGGTCGTGCGCAGTTCCACGAGCGGCACCGGCCAGCCCGTTTCCTTGTCGACTATTTCAATGCGACAGGCCGCAGGCTCGTCGGCACGTGCTTGGCGAGCGCCTGCAATCAGCACGGATGTTACAGCCAACGGGAAGTAAAAATGTTTTGCGATCAATTGGCTTGATTCCTGACGGCGCAGCGATGTTTTGCGATTAAAACGGCATCACGAAAGCCGCGCACAGCGGTCGATCGTATCGTGAATCCGTTCCCGGCGATTATATTTAGAATTGCGGGCAATGCGAACCGGCCACCGAGCAACTATGTCCTTGTGGCCGGATCGCGAGGCGGCCTTTGTAACTTGTCAGGAACGCCAGCCGTACCGTATTCTTCTACTTACTGCGCTATCATGCGACAACGAACCATCAGGTTGACCATGTTTTTTGCAGCCCTAATTGCCGGCGCCGGGAACGGCACACCGGCCGCGGAACCAACCGTCGCGCCTTACGGCTCTTGGCGCTCGCCGATCACTACGCAGATGCTGGTTCAGGGCTCCGTGCGCTTTGGCGATATGAGCGTCGACGGCGACACGGTTTACTGGATTGAAATGCGGCCCGAAGAAAAAGGCCGCTATGTGATTGTCCGCCGCACGCCGCAGGGCGCGATCGGCGATGTTTTGCCTCCTCCGTTCAGCGCCCGTACCCTGGCCAATGAATACGGCGGCGGAGCGATGTTGGCTTCCGGCGGGGCGGTTTACTTCTCCAACTACGCCGATCAGCGGATCTGGCGGATTTCGGCTGGGGAAGCCGAGCCGAAAGCGGTGACGGCGGAGGCCAAGCTGCGGTTTGCCGATTTCGTCCATGATGCAGAGCGCGATCGCCTGATCGCCGTTTGCGAGGACCACACCACAAGCGATGATGAACCACCCAACCGGATCGTCGCGGTGAACCTCGACGACGGATCGATAACCACGCTGGTCGACGGCGCCGACTTCTATTCCAACCCGCGCATCAGCCCCAACGGCCGCCAACTGTCGTGGCTGGCTTGGAATCATCCCAATATGCCGTGGGACGACACGGAGTTATTTGTTGCAACATTCAATAGAGACGGCTCGCTTGGCACGCCGCGTAAAGTGGCTGGTGATCTGGAAGAGTCGATCTTTCAGCCGAGCTGGTCGCCGGACGGGACGCTGTATTTCGTTTCCGACCGCACCGATTGGTGGAATCTGTACGCGGAGCGCGATAGCAAGATCGTGCCCGTTCTGCCGATGCAAGCTGAATTCGGCGCGCCGCAGTGGGTGTTCGGAACGACGACGTACGCCTTCGAGCCCGACGGCCGCATCCTGGCGCGCTACACGACGGGCGGTCTGTGGCAGCTCGCTCGCATTGATCCAAAATCCGGGCGGCATGAAACGCTGGACCTGCCGTATTCGTATATTTCGGGCGTCCATGTCGCGTCGGGCCGCGCATATATCACTGCCGGCGCGCCGGCCGAGCTGGACGCTGTCGTGGAGATCGACCTGGCCGGCGGCAAGCCACACGTGATTCGCCGCAGCTCGCCGCTTGAGCCAGATGCCGATTACACCTCGCGGCCGCAGGCGATTGAATTTCCCACCGACGGCGGCAAAACGGCTCACGCGTTCTATTATCCGCCGGTAAACCGCGATTTTCGCGGCCCGGCCGGCGACGCGCCGCCGCTGGTGGTGATGGTGCACGGCGGCCCCACGTCGGCCACGCCCGCCATGTTCCGCTTGACGACGCAGTATTGGACCTCGCGCGGATTTGCCGTTTGCGATGTGAACTACGGCGGAAGCACCGGCTACGGCCGCGACTATCGCAACCGGCTGCGCGACTCGTGGGGCGTGGTCGACGTGGCCGATGCCACGAACGCGGCCCGTTACCTCGCGCAGGAAGGCAAAGCCGATGCGAACAAGATGGTGATTCGCGGAGGCAGCGCCGGCGGATACACGACGCTGGCCTGTCTCGCGTTTAACGACGTATTTCGCTGCGGCGCGAGCTTGTATGGCGTGAGCGACCTCGCGCTTTTGGTTCGCGACACACACAAGTTTGAGTCGCGATACCTCGATCGCCTCGTCGGAAAGTACCCGCAAGAAGAAGCCCGCTACCGCGAGCGCTCGCCGATTTTTCACTTGGACGGCTTCGACCGGCCAGTGATTCTGCTGCAGGGCCTCGAAGACAAAATCGTGCCGCCAAACCAGGCGGAGCTGATCCTCGAGTCGCTCAAAAAGCGCGGCGTGCCGGTCGCATACGTACCGTTCGAAGGCGAGCAGCACGGTTTCCGCAATGCGACGAACATCGTCCGCGCCTATGAAGCGGAGATTTATTTCTATTCGCGCATTCTCGGCTTTACGCGCGCCGACGAAATTGAGCCGGTGGAGATTTTCAATCTGGAGGAGAACAAGACGAATTAAGCCGCCAAGGACGCCAAGAGCGCCAAGGATTCTCAAGGCACAATTACATCATCCTTGGCGTTCTTGGCGGTTGATTATCAGAATTTCCTACTCGCCGTTGATGGCTCGCTCTTTGTCGGCCATGAGCGTTGTCACGGCGGCGATCAGAACCGCCGGCGTTACCGGTTTGGCGATGTGCTTGTGGTAGCCGGCTTCGCGGGCCATGCGTCGATCTTTGCTGGCGGCAAACGCCGTGAGCGCGATCGCCGGCGTTGGCGGCTCGTTGCGCTCCAGCTCCAGCGAGCGGATTCGCTGCAACAGCTGATAGCCGTCTTCCTCCGGCAAGCCAATGTCACTGATGATGATGTCGGGCTGCGATTTCTCAAAAGCCTCCATCGCATCGGCGGCGGTCCCGACGGCGGTAATCTTCGCGCCTCCTTTGCCGAGAAGCTTGGCCAATGCGTCTCGCGTCTGGCTTTCGTCTTCGACCAATAAGATGTGGGCGCCGTTGATTGCCTCCAGGCCCGCCAGATTGGCGGAATCTTTCCTGATTTTGCGCCCTGCCGGCTTGTCTGTGGCATCCGAAGGCAGGCGTACGACAAACGTCGCTCCGTAGTCGGGTCCTTCGCTCTCGGCGTGGATCGTGCCGCCATGCAGCTCCACAAGCTCCTTGCTAATAGCCAGGCCCAAACCCAGGCCGCCAAATGAGCGCGTCGTGGAAGACTCGGCCTGGCTGAACGCCGTGAACACGCGCGGCAGGAAATCAGGCTCGATTCCCCTTCCCGTATCCTTGACCACCAGCTCGAGCCACTTGTCATGCCGGGATAGCTTCACGTCGATGCGGCCGCCAGAAGGCGTGAATTTTATCGCATTATTTAGCAAGTTCCCGACGACTTGGCGCAAACGGTCAGGATCCGCATCGATGACGCCGCAGTCTTTGGCCAGTTCGGCATTGATCGCGACACCTTTCTTTTTGGCTAGCGGCGCGGCGCCCTCGATCGCCAGCTGCACGACATCGCGGAAGTTGGTTTCGCTGCGCTCTAAACGAACTTTGCCGGAGGCGATGCGCGAGGTATCCAAGAGGTCATCGAGCAGCTGGGTCTGCGCCTCTGCACTGCGCTCAATGACCTCTATGCCTTCCTTTTGCTCGTCTGCATCGCATCGGTTTTCGCGGAGCATTCTTGCCCACACGAGAATCGATGCGATCGGCGTGCGCAGCTCGTGCGAGAGCATGGCAAGGAATTGGTCCTTGAGCCGGGTGGCGTTCTCGGCCTCGAGGCGGGCGGCCTTCTCGCGGTCGAGCGAATCGGCCCGTTCAATTTCTGCTTGCTTGCGGGCTGTATCGTCGCGCATGATCTTGACAAAACCGGTTAATTCGCCGTTGGCGTCGCGCACGGCCGTCAACACGCCGCTGCCCCACAGGCGCGCGCCGCTTTTGCGCACATGCCACGTCTCGTCGGCGGCCCGGCCGTATTGGGCAGCGTGCTCCAGTTCCCGCCGGGCCTGCTCCGGCCCGCCTTCCGGCGGGTAAATCATGGCCATGCTCTTTCCAATGGCCTCGGCAGCCGTCCAACCCAGGAGCCTTTCCGCGCCCACGTTCCAAGTCACAATGCGGCCCCTCGGATCCGTAAGCAGCATGGCGAAATCGGGCGCGCCCTCGGTCACCAACCGGAAGCGGTCCTCGACCGTGCGCAGGGCCTCCTCGGCGCGCTTCCGCTCCGAAATGTCGACAAACGTGATCACCACGCCCGCGATGCGGTTGTCGCTGGTTCGGTAAGGCAATGTGCGCCGCAGATAAACGCGCCCCGTGCTGCTGATGATCTCTCGCTCCACGGGCGCGAGCCGATCGAGCACTGCCTGAGAGTCGCCCGGCAAGTCGGGATCTCTGAATTTCTCGGCCAGGTCGCTCAGCGGCCGGCCGATGTCCGCTGGAATCGCGTCGAACAAATCGCTGATGGCCGGCGTGAACCGGCGAATCTGCAGCTTGGTGTCAAGGAACATCACGGCAATGTCCGTGCTGGAGAGCAAGCTCGTCAGGTCGTTCGTCGTGGCCTCCAGCTCCTCCATTTTTGTCTGCAACTGAACATTGACGGTGGAAAGCTCTTCATTGAGCGATTGGAGCTCCTCCTTGCTCGTCTCCAGCTCTTCGTTGGTGCTTTGCAATTCCTCGTTGACGCTCATGGCCTCTTCGTTTGAGGCCCTCATTTCCTCGTTGCTGCTCTGCAGCTCCTCGATGGTACTTTGCAGCTCGTCGCGCACGCGGTTTAATTCGTCCTGGAGCCGGGCCACCTGCTGAGAAGCGTCAGCCCCGCTGGGCGCCGGCGGCAGAGCCGCGGGTTCCTCCTGCTCATGGAAGGTCACGAGAAAATGTCCAGCAGCAAGCTTATCGTCGAACGGCATGACCGTGACTTCGGCTCGAAACCGGCCTTCCGGCCGTTCGACCAGGCCGCCGCGCGCGGTGGCGAACCGATATTCGCTTACCGCCTTCTGCAAGGCGGTGCGCAGCGCCCCGCGAACATGGTCGCGAGCGAGCATTAATAACTCGCGCGTCGGCTCTCCTACAGGTTGACTGAGATACGGGTTCGTGTCGCCGTGGAAGTAAACGATGCGATGCTCGCGGTCGATGGTGACAGCGGCCGGCGTGAAGCGATCGAGCAGCAGGTGATTGGTGAGTTGGTTGATCGACGGTTTGCCGGGACGAATCGTAGCCGCTGCCGAGCTCGCCGATTCATCGACGGCCGCGGGAAAAGCGAACCCCAGCGTCCCGTGGCGCGTCGGCCCCACGCGGCGAAAGATGCGGGCCCGTTTGTCGACTGTTTCGAACAATTCGTCGGCGCCGCTGACCGCTTCGCTCGAACCCAGGAACAGAATTCCGCCTTCGCGCAAACCAAAGTGCAACAGCGACAGAATCCTTCGCTGCAATTCCGGCTCCAGGTAGATCAACAGGTTGCGGCAGGTGCAGATATCCAGCCGAGAAAATGGCGGATCCTGGATGATGTTCTGCGGGGCGAACACAACCAGCTCACGCACCTCGCGCTTAATTCGGTAGACCGAGTCGTCCCGCTCGAAGTAGCGATCGAGATACGTGAGTGGAACTTCCGATTCGATCCCCAGCGGGTACGTTCCGTTTCTGGCCAGCGACAAGGAGCGGTCGGCCGTGTCGGTGGCAAACACCTTGATGTCGAACGACTTGCCCGCTTCTGCGGCCGCTTCGCTAAGCAGCATGCCCAAAGTGAACGCCTCTTCGCCGCTGGAGCACGCCGCCACCCAGCAGCGGATGCTGCTATCCGGCTCGCGGCTCTGCACCAGCGGCACGATGACCCGCTCGCGCAAGGTTTCCCAGGCTTCCACGTCGCGGAAAAAGCCCGTTACGTGGATCATCAAGTCGTCGGAGAGCGCGGAAGCCTCCGACGGATTTTGACGCAAGAGCTTGGCATAATCGCCCAGCTCGTCGACCTGATTGAGGCTCATGCGCCGTTGGATGCGCCGTAAGATGGTGGGCTTCTTGTAGCCGGAAAAGTCACGCCGCGTGCGGGCTCGCAGGGCCGTCAGGATTTCGTTCAAGTGATGCCGCTCGCGCTGGGCGACTGTCTCGGGCACTCTGCCGTCGCGGGCATAGGAATGGCTCGCGTAGCGCACCAGCACGGCCGGCATTTCATTGGGCCGCAAAATGAAATCGGCATTGCCCGTATCGATCAAGTGCCGTGGCATCGAGGGATACTTGGCCGATTCGGGCTCCTGTGCAATAAGCACACCGCCCACGGCTTTGATCTGCTCGGCGCCCGACGAGCCGTTGCTGCCCATGCCGGACATGATGATGCCAATCGCCCGCTCGCGCTGCTCTTCGGCCAGCGAGCGGAAGAAGTCGTCGACCGGCCGGTTGTGACCGGGCTTGGCGAGCGGCGCGCCCAAACGCAGCTTGCCGTCTTTGATCGTGAGCGTGTGGCCGGGCCGGATGACGTACACGTTGTTCGCGTCGACCGGCATGCCGTCTTCGACTTCGTGGACGCTCATGCGCGTGTGCTTCGCCAGGATGCTGGCCACCAGGCTTTCGCGGTCCGGCGGCAAATGCTGTATGAGCACAAACGCGATGCCCGAGTCGTCGGGCATGACTTCGAAGAACTCGATGAAGGCTTCCAGGCCGCCGGCCGATGCGCCGACGCCTACAACCGGGAACGACAAGCGCGGCGCCTCTTCGCTTGAAACCGGCTGCGCGAGACGGTCATGCTCCTCCGCCGGCTGCTCGTCGGCATCACGATTCTTGGCCGGCTTCTTTTTCGCCATAAGAAAGTTTCGCCGCACCGAGCGCGGACATCGGCCCACCTTGGCCCGAGACGAGA
>DATFGJ010000236.1:0-4030 GCA_035249585.1 Lacipirellulaceae bacterium | reverse complement strand
AGGACATCGTCACGGCGGCGCGGCTCGCTCGGGATGGCGGAGCCACGGTCATTGCTTTGACGAATTTCACGAAGGCGCCGCTCATCGAGCCGGCAAACATCCGGCTCATTACCTCTGCGATTCGCGACCCACTTATCGCCGAAGTGCCGTCGATCGTCGCCGGCGAAGCGGTGTTCGAGATTCTCATCGACGAAATCCGGCGGCTGAATCCCGGCGTGGATGTCACGGTGCTTGAGACGTTCAACGCGATCGCCGACCGGAAGCTTTAAGCGCTCGCTGCAACAAACAGATTCGTAAAAACCACAAAGGACACAAAGAACACCAAGGAATGTTTCTGCGGTCTTCGTGGGGACTGAAACGAAACACCGTCTCCGTTGGAAGAGGGGCGGCGTGAGAATGATCTGCAGACTGTTTCGTTAGAGTTCCTTAATGACCTTTGTGCCCTTGGTGGTAAAAGATGACTGGTGTCAGGCTGCTACATTCTGCGGCGACGCATGCCGGCCGCGCCGAGGAGCGCGATCGTCATGAGGCTGAGTGTGGCCGGCTCGGGGATGGCAATCACAAGCGGGCCACTCACTCCGCCATAGCCCATGTAATACACGTTTTCGGTGCCCCAAGTCGTAAGGCCCACCGAGCCGGTTAGCAACGGATTGGTGCCGTCCACAATCAGCGGGTAATCAATCACGTTACCAAGGTGGTCGGTAACCTTGATGTCGAGCGTATTGCCGATCGCCGTAACCGATAAATCAAACATTGGAAAGTTGGCGGCGTCCGGGTTTGTGCCTGCCGCGCCGGGCGTGTACACGAAAAGCGGTGTGTCCTGATTGTCGCGGAACAGTTCGGTCCAGGTGCCGTTTTGCACCTTCTGAACGCTCAACCCACGCGGAGCGCGCGTCGTACCCGTGCCGATCGCTTCGTTTGTGAAGTTGATGCGGTAATAGTTATTGTCGTCTTGCACACGTACGAGGACGCCGAGACCGTCGTTGTCCGTCGCGCCGATGCGGACTTTCGTCTCGTAATCTGAAAAGCTGGTGCTGCCCGGTTCATCGACGACAATCGCCGGGCCGATGAAGTCGGTGTTATTCACAGTGGCGTTCTCAAAACCGTTGGACACCTGGTGAATCCACGGATCGTTGATCGCGATTCCGAAATTTCCCAGGTCGTCCTTTGAGGCAGTATTGCCTGTGTTGACGGTGCCGGTTGCGTTGGTCATCACGAGCTGGCGCCATTGAACCGGCCGGGCGGCAAACGTCTCGCTGTACAGCGTGTTGGCGCCTTGAGCGACCGCGATCGATTCGAGCTCGGTGCCCCAGAAAACCGGGTCGGGTGTTTCGTCGGTGTCCGACAATTGCGCCCAGGATTGAAGGCCGACCTTTCTCCCGGCGGCCAGATCGGGATCAGTGCCGCTCACGATTGGGGTGCCGTTGAACTGCACCTGATAGTTGGTCCCGTCAACCACAACCTTCAGATCGAACGGCGTGCGGTTGTTGATCATTGCCTGCGTAATTGGAGTGGCGGCTCCAGCGCCGGTGCCCGCCGGGCTGATCTGCGTCATCACACCGCCGACGAATTTCTGCACGGCCAGCCCTTGCGTTCCACCAAACGAGCCAGCAGCCTGCGTGCGAATGCCGACGCGGAAGTAATTGTCCGGGTCCTGGTAGTTCCATACCAGGCCGATGATGTCGTCGTCGTTGGTGCGCATCCGGGCTGTGAGGTCGTAGGTGCCGGGTGCAACGAATGTGTCTTTTACCAGGACGTCGGGCTGATAGGTGCCGTCGTTGTTCGTCGCCCCCGACGTGGGTGGATTCGCGTTGTTCGTGTCCATCAAAGTCGGGGCATGAAGATTGAGGCGCCAGTTGCCCGCACGCGTAGGCGGCGGGAAGGCGTCGACCCAGCCTGTCGTTGGCGAAACGAACGGGTCGCCCACGAGCGTTGAGGCCAGTGAAGTTGCCGGCGAAACGCTTAGGACGATGACCGCAAAAAGAAATGACAGGGCAAGAATATACGAAGCTGCAGCTCGCGGGTTCATTAGCTCACTCCCGGTGCATCAAAGAGGCAGAATCTGGCAGGAATCGAGAAAGCAAAGTGCCGACAATCCCACCGCCAGCCGGCACAGTAGGCCGACTTTTTTTGTAGACACGGCCTACGGCGCTGTCAAGCTTTTTCGTTTGTACAAGGGGCGATTTTCGTGACCCGTAGCCTGTCAAGACGCCGAATCAGCGGCTATCAATGCGAAATAGACGACAACTTGCCAGCCGAACGGGCGTTGTCACGGCGTGAGGGCTTGATAGACCTCGTCGCCTTTGGCGGTGCTGGCGGCGCGCCACACCGTGAGGTCGACGTCATCGACGACGTACCTGACGGTGGCCTCGGGGATTCAGTTCAACATCAACAAGAACACGTTGACGCCGATCACCGTTTACATCGATAACGTTCGCTGGGTAGGAATACCCGAGCCTGCCACTGGCGCATTGCTGGCGCTTGGAGCTGCGATGCTTGGGTCGGTGCGGCGGCGACGAAGCTGTCGAAGTTGCTCGCTTGGCAACAATCAATTTGTTAAAGTCAGTACCGCGCGTCCTTTTGCGGGCCGCGCGGTTTTTTTGCTGAGGAGCGGTACGATGCTTTCGACCAATTACGGACGAAAGTCCATGCTCCATTGTGTATTGCTCTGTGCGGCCATTGTCGCGACCGATACTTTGGCCGAATCGCCGCCGACGGCTGAACAGCCGTGGCGGGCGCTGCATGTAATAAGCTACACGACGGATGAGCGCCTCGAGCGGCTGGCCCAGCAGCTTCCGCAACTGGGCGAGATGGGAATCAACTGCCTTATTCTCGAAGTGAATTACGGCTTTGAGTTCCAGTCACATCCGGAACTGCGGCACGGTGAGCGGCAAATCACGCCGGCCGGGGCAAAACGCTTTCTGGCCGCCTGCCGTGAGAACGGCATCGAGCTGATGCCGCAGTTCATGTGCCTTGGACATCAGTCGTGGAGTCGCAATACGTTTCCGCTGCTGACCAAGTACCCGGAGCTGGACCTGACGCCCGGCGCATTTCCCAACAACGAAGATATTTACTGCCGCGAATGGGATCCGATGAACCCGAAGACTAATGAAATCGTCTTCGCGCTCATCGACGAACTGGCGGGCGCTTTCGAGGCCAAAGCGTTTCACGTCGGCATGGACGAAGTTTTTCTGCTTTCGTCGGAACACGCCCCGTCGACCAAAGACCGCGACCCGGCCGACGTCTTCGCGAAGGTCGTCAACGATTTGCACGGCCACATCGTCAAGAAGCGGGGTCTGACGATGCTGATGTGGGCCGACCGGTTGATCGACGGCGACCGATTCGAATTGGGCGAATGGGAGGCATCGAAAGTCGGCACCGCGCCGGCGGTCGACAAAATACCCAAGGACATCATTCTCTGCCCATGGCACTACGAGCTGCGCGAGAAATACGAGTCGCTGCCGATGTTCCTCGAGAAGGGATTTCGCATCCTGCCGGCAAGCTGGAAGAAAACAGACGCCACGCTGGCCCTGATTCGCGACGCCCGCGCAAACCAGCGCGACGGGCGCGTCGTGGGCCACATCTTCACGACGTGGTCGCAGCGCCGGGAGAGCTGGACGGAATTCGAGCCGCTGGTGAAAGGATTAGAGGAGCTGCGCCGGTCGGAAAAGTAGGCTTTGAATTTTTACCACAGACGACACAGGGTGCACGGAGGAAGGCAAGACAAGGATATGGGATGGACAAGGGGACTCGTATTCAAGTGTTATCTCTTGGTCTCCCTCGCTCTGTGACTCTCCGTGTCCTGTGTGTTGTCTGCGGTAAATCAATAATCCTGTCACGCTGGCGGCTCGCTCCAATCGGAGCGCGCTAGATTTCGCGAGATCACTGCGGCCGAAATCATTGCTATCAATAGGCAAACCAGCCCGGCCAGCCATTCCTTGAAGAGCAAGTATCCGATGCCAAACATCGATGCGTAGATCAAAGTGCAGCCAACGGCCCAGTTCACGAAATTGAGCACGAGGCTTTCGTT
>DATFGJ010000235.1:0-11445 GCA_035249585.1 Lacipirellulaceae bacterium | reverse complement strand
CAAATGTTTCTCTCAGGCGCGCGAGGGCGGGCTCGCTGGGTCGCGCCGATCGCGGGGGTGCTGGCCGGACAGGTCGGCGTGCTGATCTTGCTGGCGCCGGGACCGCTGTGGCGGACGCTTTTCGCCATCGGCGTGCTATTGGCCGCCACCATTCTGTTCCGCCTGGGGGCCGAGTAGCAGCCCGGCATCTGGTGATGGCTGCAAAAGTCGTCGCAAACCAACTATAATGGCAACTACAGCGGCGCGAGAAGGCAAGCGTCGTGGTGGAGTCCTTCCGTTCGCGCGTTTGAGTTCGTAGACCCTTGAGGCGAACCGTCATGATCATGCGAGTCATTGTTGCTATCGGGTTGCTATTCGCCATCGCAGCCAATGTTGCGTTGGCCCAAGACAAAGTCGATTTCCAGACACAGATTCAGCCGATCTTTGTCGAGCACTGTATCAACTGCCACGGCGAGAAGCAGGCCTCCGGGAAGATGCGGCTGCACTCCGCGGCCAACTTGAAAGAGAAATGGGACGCCGACAAAGAGCTGCTCGTGGCAGGTGAGCCGGAGAAAAGCGAACTGTACCAGCGGCTGACTTTGCCGGCGGACGACAAGAAGCGGATGCCTCGCATGGCCGATCCGCTGCCCAAAGAAAAGATCGATCTCATCGCAGCTTGGATTAAACAAGGCGCTGCGCTGCCCGAAGCAGCCGCTGCGCCGGCGAGTGAAGACAAACCAGGGGAGGCAGCGGAAGCCGCCGCCGAGGAGAAGCCAGCCGAAGTCCCGCTGCCCGAGGTGTCGGCCGCGCCGAAGGAAGCCATCGACAAGCTCACGGCAGCCGGCGCGCAGGTGATGCCGCTATTCGCAGAGAGCTCGCTGCTTACCGTTTCGTTCGCGCATCGAAGCGAGCCCGCCAGCGACGCCGAGATCGCGCTGTTGTCCGGAGTGGCCGAACAGGTGTACGCATTGAACCTCGCAGATTCCAAGCCGAGCGACGCCGGGCTCGCGCCGATTGCGGGCCTCAAGAATCTGGCCACGCTGCACCTGGAACGCTCGTCCATCACCGACGCCGGCCTTGCACACGTCGCCGGCTTGGCAAACCTGCAGTATCTCAACCTGTACGGAACGGCGATTACCGACGAGGGGCTAAAGCATCTGGCCGGGCTGAAGCGGCTGGAGCGCCTCTATCTCTGGCAGACAAAAGTTTCGTACGACGCGGCTATGTCAATGGAAAAGGATATACCCGGGCTGATGGTGAATCTCGGCTACGACCATCCCATGGTCGTGAAAACGCGGCTTACCAAGGAGCTGGAGCAGGTGAAAAAGCAAGTCGAAGAGGCCAAAGCCGAAGAGGCCAAGCTCACGCAGCAACTTGAAGGCGCGAAGAAAAACGCCGAAGCAGTCAACGCGCGGCTGGCAGAAATTGAGAAACAGCTCAAGGAACTTGAACCGCAGGCGCCACCGGCGGCAGCGCCTGCCGCGGATGCTGATAAGCCAGCAGCCGACGCGGAGAAGCCGGCCGAGGAGGAGAAGCCAGCCGACGAAGCGAAGCCAGCCGACGAAGCGAAGACGGAAGCGGCGGAAAGCCCAAAGGAAGGCGAAGCCCCGGAAGCCGCGAAATAAAGCGAGTTATTGCTCGTACAGTCGACATTTTCAACAGGATGCATGCCATGGATGCCTCAATTCACCGGCGCGAGTTTCTTCAGGCCGCGGCGGGAGCGGCAGCGGTTGCCGCCGCGCCGACAATTCTCACCGCGCGAAAAACCGATTCGCCTCTCATCCTTGGCCGCAACGAGCATCGCTATGAAGTGCTGCACAACTGGCCGCAGCTGCCGGACAAGTTCACGTGGCAGACGACGCACAATGTTGCGATCGATCGTGCCGGCAACTTGTACGTGATTCACGAAGGAGACGCCAAGAAGCCAGACCACCCCTCGATTTTCGTATTCGATGCCGCGGGTAAATATATCCGTTCCTTTGGCAACGACTTTCAAGGCGGCGGGCACGGATTGGAAGTGCACGAGGAGAACGGCGAGGAGTTTTTGTACGTCACCGGCTATCAGAAAATCAAAAAGTTTGCCAAGCTCACGCTGGCCGGTGAAAAGGTTTGGGAGCGGCGGGCCCCGATGGAGTCCGGCGTTTACGCCGCCGGTGAAGATACGCAAGTCAACGGCACATGGGGCCGCGATCGGTTCATGCCCACGAACATCGCGTTCCATCCGGATGGCGGCGACTTTTACGTGGCTGATGGTTATGGCGCATACGTCGTCCACCGCTATGATCGCGATGCCAACTACAAGGGCACGTTCGGCAAGGTCGGCAAAGAAAACGGCCGGTTCGATCTACCGCACGGTATCTGGATCGACAGCCGGCAGGGCCGTGATCCATCCGTCGTGGTGGCCGATCGCGTCAATGCCCGGTTGCAGTGGTTTACGCTGGACGGCGAACATCGGCAAACGCTCGATGGCTTCCTGCTGCCGGCCAACGTCGACACATTTGGCGAAGTGATGCTTGTGCCTGATTTGCGCTCGCGTGTCACGCTGCTCGACAGCAAAAACAAGGTCATCGCCCAGCTCGGCGACGATGCTGACTGGCGCGAAAAGGTAATGAAGGACGGGGTTCGCGCACATCCCGACCAATGGCCCGACGGCAAGTTCATCCACCCGCACGACGCCTGCTTCGACTCTGACGGCAACATTTTCGTCGCCGAATGGGTGGCCACTGGTCGGATCACGAAGCTAAGGCGCGTCAGTTAATGTCGCCCGCTACGTGATTGAAAAACTTGCAATTCGATGGAGGACGGGATGGACAAATCGGATCCATCGACGACCTCGGGGGTTCTGGCGTCCGCAAAGGCCGAGGCGCCGCGCAACCGGGATCCTCATAGCGGTTCCGGCCGCCTCGAAGTGCGTTGTCCGAACTGTCATACGCCAATGGACGTGGCGGTGGACACGCTGCTTACCGATCTGACTTGCAACGTCTGCGGCAGTCATTTCAGTCTGGTGGATCAAAGCCAGGCAACACGGATGGCTCCGCCGCTGTCGACCATGGGGCGCTTCGAGTTGATCGAGCGGTTGGGCGTCGGTGGCTTCGGCAGCGTGTGGAAGGCACGCGACCGCGAGCTGGACCGCACGGTGGCTATCAAGATCCCGCGCCAAGGCGGAATGACGGGCGAACAGCAGGAGAAGTTCTTTCGCGAGGCCCGGGCGGCCGCTCAGTTGCGCCATCCGAACATCGTCAGCGTCCACGAGGTCGGCCGCGACGGCGAGAATGTGTACATCGTCAGCGATTTTGTCCGCGGTGTGACGCTCGGCGATTGGCTCACCGGCCAGAAGCTCACCAGCCGCGAGGCGGCCGAGTTGTGCGCGAAGATCGCCGAAGCGCTCCACCATGCCCATGAGCAAGGCGTGGTGCACCGCGACCTGAAGCCGGCCAACATCATGATCGACGGCGCGGGTGAACCGCACCTCATGGATTTTGGCCTCGCGCGGCGAGACGCCGGCGAAATCACCGTCACTGTGGACGGCGAGGTTCTGGGCACGCCGGCCTACATGTCGCCGGAACAGGCGCTTGGCGAATCACACACGGCCGACCGCCGCAGCGATGTATATTCGCTCGGCGTGATCCTGTTTCAACTCCTCACCGGCGAGCTACCCTTCCGTGGCAACGCCCGGATGATCATGCATCAGGTGATTCATGATGAACCGCCAAGCCCGCGCAAACTGAATGCGAACGTTTCTAACGACCTCGAAACGATCACGCTGAAGTGCCTGGAGAAGGAGCCGGAACGCCGCTACCAAACGGCCCGCGAACTGACGGAGGATCTGAGGCGATTTCAGACGGGCGAGCCGATCCATGCCCGGCCAATCAGCCGCTCCGAGCGGGCAGTCCGCTGGGTGCGGCGCAATCCGGTCGTCAGCGCGCTGTCGGCGGCCGTCCTGGTCGCGCTCATTGCCGGCACAATCGTATCGGCATATTTCGCACGAGACGCGTTGCGAAAGGCAGCCCTCGCATTGGCACGGGAGGGGGAAGCAGAGGCAGCTCGCCGCGACGCCGAAGAGCGTCAGAAAGAAGCCGATCAGGCACGTACCGAAGAATCCCAAGCCCGACGGCAGGCCGAGGCGGTAACTGCCTTCCTTGTGGATGCCTTTTCGAGTCCCAATCCCTCGCGGGATGGCCGCGAAGTCACTGTGTCGGAAGTGCTCGATCGCGCGGAAAAGCAACTCCAGGACGACTTGGCCGACGAGCCGCTGATACGCTCAGCATTGCTGGATGCAATTGGTCAATCGCGATCGGGCTTAGGTATGTCGCAGGAGGCGATCACAGCATTGAGCAAGGCGAAGGAATTACGAGAAGAACAACTTGGTGGTGATCACCCCGCTACTATTCGATCAACGACCGAGCTCGCCCGCGCGTACCTCGACGCAACCCGCTACGAGGACGCCATTCGACTTTGGGAACAATTGATTCCGAAAGCCCGTCGGATACTTGGCCCCGATCACCCTGATACGCTCGTGTCAACCATTTCACTTGCGTTCGCGTATGACAAAGCGGGCCGTCCACCGCGCGAAGGCATTCCGCTCCATGAGAATACGCTGCGGACGGTGCAGGAAAAGTTCGGTCCAAACCATCCGAATACGCTCATGGCAATGAACGTCCTTGGCGGCGCACATAGAGTTGCGGGCCGCCATGACGAAGCAATTCGACTTTTCGAGCATGCGCATGCCGGCTTCCGCGAGACGTTTGGAGCTAAGCATCCGCATACCCTCAATGTGATGTCCAATCTTGCCGCCGAGTACCAAATTGCAGGCCGGCTGAATGAAGCAATAGACCTGCAAGGTCAAGCTGTCGCAGGCCTGCGGGAAGTGCTCGGGCCTGTCCATCCCGAAACGCTCAATTCCATGAGCTCGCTCGGCAGCGCTTATGAAGCAGCCGACCGTCTTCTCGAAGCCACTGCGCTTCTCGAGGAGGTTGTCCGGACGATGGAGGAGACATTACCTCCTGACGATCCGCGGACGTCCTTCGCAATGAATAATCTTGCCATGGCATACGCGCGTTCTGCGCAATTGGAGAAAGCGATTCCGCTGTTTGCCAAGGCGTACGACGCCATGAAAGACAGATTGGGTTCACACCACCCCAACACCCTCGATATGCAGAGTAATCTTGCCGGCGCGTACTTGGTTTCAGGCCGATTGGACGAGTCGATTGCACATTATCTGGAGTGCGTCGCTGCCTATCGACAGATACTCGGGCCCGGCCATTCCGACACGCTCAGGTCGATGAACTTCCTGGCACAAGCTTATATCGGTGCGGGGCGGCAGGATGAGGCGATACCGCTCTATGAACAAGCGCTTGCCGCACGACGCGAAAAACTTGGTCCGAATCATGCTGAGACGATCGATGCAATGAACGTTCTGGCATGGGTGTTAGCTACGGCGCCGACGGATCACTTACGAAATGGTCGACGCGCCGTTCAGCTTGCGAGCGAGGCGTGCAAGCTTACAGATTATAAAGTACCGGCGATGCTTGATACGCTGGCGGCCGCATATGCGGAAACGGGAGACTTTACGTCCGCAATTAAATGGTCGGAAAAGGCGATTGAATTGCTCGGTGACGACGATGCTGCTCAGCGCACTACATTGGAACGAGCCCTCGCTAGCTACAAAGCGGGGAAGCCGACGCGGCAAGGCGCGGAGCACCGTGTGCAGAATGCGATTAATTCTTCGCCTTAGGCATCTCTTTATCGCCTAGATCGGCTGTTGCGAGGCGGATCATGGAGTTTTTGCCCGCCGTCACGAAGATGACCGTCGTGCCCGTGGCGGGGTACGACAGCTTTCTGTTGAACCTCAGCGGCGGGCATGGGCCGGTATTTACTCGCAATCTGATAGTCCTTGAGGATAACGCCGGGCACATCGGCGTAGGCGAAACGCCAGGCGGCGAGGCGATTCGCCAGACGCTCGAGCGCTGCATTGAGCTGGTGGTTGGCCGCCGCGTCGGCGAGATGAACGACGTGTTGCAGTCAATCGAGATGCGGTTTGGCGCGCTGGATGTCGGCGGCCGCGGCACGCAGACCTTTGACCAGCGGACCACCATTCATGTGCTAACGGCCGTCGAAGCCGCCTTTCTCGATCTGATGGGGCAGGCTCTGGGTGTGCCGGTCGCGAAGCTGTTGGGCGAGGGCCAGCAGCGCGACCGTGTCGACGTGCTTGGTTACTTGTTCTTCGTTGGCGATCATCGGCGGACGAAGCTCGAATACCACGTGGGCGAGCTTCTCCGATCGAAGATTCGCCGTGGCGAAGACTCGCAACCGAGTTTCGGAGAAAATCGGCTACCTGGGGCATGGCAGCGGGTGCGCACCGAAGAGACACTCGATGCCGAGGCGATCGTCCGGCAGGCCCGCGCGGCGCAGGAGCGATTCGGCTTCAAGATGTTCAAGCTCAAAGGCGGCGTGCTGGAAGGGCTGGAAGAGTGCGACTGCATCCGCGCGCTCGCCGAGGCGTTTCCGGGCGCCGGCATTACCATCGACCCGAATGGCTGCTGGAGCCTTGCGAGGGCGATCGAATGGCTCACGCCACTGAAGCACCTGCTCACCTACGCGGAAGATCCGTGCGGCGCGGAAGCCGGACGTAACGGATGCGAAGTACTTGCCGAGTTTCGCAAGACGAGCGGCATCCCCACGGCGACCAACATGGTGGCGACCGATTTCCCCGGGCTTGTGAAGGCGATCGAACTGCAAGCGGTTGATGTACCGCTTGCCGACTGCCACTTTTGGACGTTGCGGGGCGCAGTGCGCGTGAGCGAGTTGTGCGAACTGTGGGGCCTCACTTGGGGATCGCACAGCAACAACCACTTCGACGTGTCGCTGGCGATGATGACGCACGTAGCCGCTGCCGCCCGCGGACGGGTAACGCCAATCGACACGCACTGGATCTGGCAGATCGGGCAGCGCTTGACCACGCAGCCGCTGGAGATCCGCGACGGGCAGATCAAAGTTCCTGCTTCGCCCGGCTTGGGAATTGAACTAGATTGGAAGCAAGTCGAGGCGGCACACGATCTTTACAAGCGCCGCGGGACAGATCGGCGCGACGATTCCATCGCTATGCAATACCTGCGTCCGGGCTGGAAGTTTGATCCGAAGCGGCCGTGCCTGGATCGCCAATAGTCGCACGCAAAGGCGCGAAGGCGCAAAGTCGGCAACAATTCAGCCACAAAGGGCACCAAGGACACAAAGAAAATGCTACATGCCAGTTCAATCGATATTCGGACTTCGTGTCCTTAGTGCACTTTGTGGTTACATCCGTACTGCCCTTTGCGCCTTCGCGCCTTTGCAAGAGAAATGTGCGTCATTCCGACTTAGCACGTCGCCGTTTCCAAACCGGGTTGCGCCAACGGATTCTTTTGCGAAATTGCGGCGGAAAAACCGCAATTTTTCGGCAGCTAGGAGATTTTTTGACAGTCGTTTGTTATAAAGTACTGCCTCAGATCGCTAGTTCGACCATGCATTGTGAGTTCCAAAGGAGCCCGACATGCATCAGGACAACGGATCGAAGTCAGCCGGCGTCTCTCGTCGGCAGTTTCTGCAAGGCGCCAGCGGTGCGGCGGCCGGGTCGGTGCTCGTGACGCTGCCGCAGCTTGCCGGCGCTCAAGAAGGCGAGGCGGCTCCCGCCGTCCGCAGCGGCCTTACGCGCTACGCGGCTTCCGGCGGCAACATCACGCTTACGGTGAACGACCGACCGGCCCAAATCACCGTGACGCCCGACACCACGCTTCTCGAAGCGGTGCGCGAGTCGCTGAACCTCACCGGCGCGAAGGAAGTGTGCGGCCGCGGCGCGTGCGGCGCGTGCACCATGCTCGTCGACAGTCGGAGCGTGTGCAGCTGCATGATGCTGGCCATCGACGCGGTGGGCAAAAGAATCACCACGGTCGAAGGCCTCGTGAAGGATGGCCAGCTCGATCCCGTGCAGCAAGCGTTTGTCGATCACGACGCGTGTCAATGCGGCTATTGCATTCCGGGCTTCGTCGTGCGATCGCGGGCGTTGTTGGATGAGACGCCAAGTCCCAACCGCGAGGCGATCAAGAACGGGCTGTGCGGCAACATCTGCCGCTGCGCGGCATACATACGAATTTTCGATGCCGTTGAGGCCGCGGCGAAAGGAGGCCAGGCATGAGTTATCGTGATGACAACCGTGTGGCCTTGGAAAACAATGCGCCGCGCATCGATATCGTGGAGAAAGTGAACGGCGCGGCCAAATACACGACCGATTACTATCTGCCCAAGATGCTGTGGGCAGCCTACATACCCTCCGATTTTGGCGATGCGCGCGTGCGCAGTTCAAACATTTCCGCCGCCCGGGAAGTGAAGGGCGTGCTGGAGGTCGAGCTCGAAAAGGACGCCGGGCGCTATCACGGCGACCGCATCGGGCACGTTTGCGCCGAGTCGCGCAAAGCGCTCGAGGAAGCACTCACGGTGCTGGACATAAAGTTCGAAGCCCGCTGGCCGAGGACCCGCCTGGAGGACGAGCGAGTACCGCTCGCCGAGATGGAAAAGGCCGAAAACGACGCCGCTGCGCAAAAGGCGCTCGATGAAAGCGAAGTCGTGGTTGAGGCCGAGTATCAAACACAGGTACAGACGCACTGCGCGCTGGAGCCGCACGGAGCAATCGTGGATTTTCGCGGCGAATCGGCCGTGGCTTATGGCTCGACCCAAAGCTGCGGGAGTTTTCGCGATGACTTGGCGCGCGAGCTTGGTTTGCGGCCCGATCAGGTCGAGTTTCACTGTGAATACGTGGGCGGCGGTTTCGGGGCCAAGTTTGGCGCCGACAACGAGGGGCGGCTCGCTGCGCAGATGAGCAAGAAATTCGGCCGGCCGTGCCGCGTGATTCGTACCCGAAAGGAAGAACACCTTGATACAGGCAACCGGCCGGGCAGCATTCAGCACATGCGCATCGGCCTGATGCGCGACGGCAAGATGCGCGGCGGAAAGATCACTACGTGGGGTTCGATTGGTCCGACCGGCATTGGGCAGCGCAGCGCAGGCGGTGGCGGTGGCGGGGGTGTGCGAAACCCGTCTCGCTACAACTTTGGCACCGTCGCCGTTGTCCACCAGGATGTGGGCCTCAATGCTGGATTTCCGCGCGCGTTTCGCGCGCCCGGCCATCCGCAGGCCATGTTTGCCATCGAGCTGATGATGGATCACATGGCCGCTCAGATCGGCACCGACCCGCTCGAGTTCCGCCTCTTGAATGAAACGAGCGACGTGCGGCGCGCGATGCTCAAAGTCGGCGCTGAGAAGATCGGCTGGGCAAACCGCAAGTCCCTCAACGATGGCAAGAGCGTGATCAAGCGAGGTATTGGCATCGGCGCCGGCGATTGGGGCAATCGTGGCGGCGGCGGCTCGATCCGCATCAACGTGTATCGCAATGGCACCGTCGAGGTCGCTAGCGGCGCGCAGGATATGGGGCAAGGTTACCGAACGTTGATCGGTGACATTGTGCGCACTCATTTTGGTCTGCCGCGTGAGCAATTGGTCGTGAAAGTGGGCCGGGCCGATTATCCGCCCGGACCCGCCAGCGGCGGCTCCGTCACCAGCCGGGGCATGGCGCCGAGGGCGTTTGTCGCCGCGCAGATGGCCGTCGATGCGCTGCGCGGCTTGGTCGCGAAGGAGTGGCAGCTTGAGGACGCGAGGGGCATCACGCTGGAAGACGGAGTATTTAAGCGCGAGGACAAAACCATGGAATGGGCCAAGGCCTGCCGCCTGATGACGAACGATCACCTTTCATTTGCGACCGATCAAGACGGTGGCTTGATGAAGCCGCCCACCGGCAGCGAGGCCGTGCAGTTCGCCGACGTGAGCGTCGACACCGAGACCGGAATCATTAAGGTGAATAAGGTGATTGCGCTGCAGAACGTCGGCCTGCCAGTGAACCGCAACACGATCGAGAACCAGATTACGGGCGGAGTGATCCAGGGGATCAGCTTCGCGCTGTATGAGGAGCGGATTCTCAATCGGCAGACCGGCGCGATGGTAAATCCGGTGATGGACCAGTACAAAATTGCGGGCCCCGTCGACGTGCCCGAGATTATCCCGATCATCTGGCGCGAGGACCGGGAGGTGAGCGTGAACAGCCTGGGCGAGCCGCCGACGGTGCCTACTGCCGGTGCGATCGCGACCGCGGTGGCCAGCGCCATCGGAGCGCAGGTGCGATCGATGCCGCTGACGCCGGACAAAGTCTTGGCGGCGCTGGCGGCGAAAGCATCATAGGGTGGGCACTGCCCACCATGAATTGTGGGACGAAAGTTGGCGGGCGTTGCCCACCCTACGGCCCGAAAGGAGCGTGCGACTTTGAACTCATTCGATTATCTCGTGGCCGAGCAGTTTGACTCCGCGCTGGCCGAGTACGGCGAGGGGAATGTCGCGCTGAAGGCCGGTGGCATCGATTTGCTCGATCTTGTGAAGGAAGGCGTCGAGAGGCCCGCGACGATCCTCTCGATCGATGGCCTAGATGACTACCGCTACATCCGCGAAGAGGATGACGGCGTCCACATCGGCTGCCTGACGACGCTGGCGGACATCGGCCGCAACGAATTGCTCAAGTCAAAGTACGCGGTGCTGCATCATGCGGCCGCCGAAGCGGCCACGCCCCAAATTCGCGAGCGGGCCACCGTCGGCGGCAATCTCTGCCAACGGCCGCGCTGCTGGTATTTTCGCCAGCGTGAATTCCATTGTTTGAAGAAGGGCGGGGCGACTTGTTTCGCCGTCGAGGGCGAGAACCGATATCACGCCATCTTCGGCGGCGGCCCATCATACATCGTCCATCCATCGAATATAGCCCCCGCGCTCGTAGCGCTGGACGCCGTCATCGTCGTGCGATCCGCCGAAGGCGAACCCAAGCAAGTGAAGGCGGCCGAGTTCTTCCTGCTGCCCGAACAGGCGCTCATGAAGGAAAATGTTCTGGAGCCGGGCGAGATCATTACTGAGGTGATCGTGCCCACGGCGCCGGCGCAAAGCGCCACGATTGAGCTCCGCGAGAAGCAAAGCTTCGACTGGCCGATCACGATGGCCTGCGTGGCGCGGCTCGCGGAAGGCTGGCATGTGTGTCTCGGCGCCGTTGCGCCAATTCCCTGGCTCAGCAAACCGGCAATGGAAGTCGTTGGCAACAGCGACATCACGGCCGAGCTGGCCACGAAAGCGGGCGAGGCGGCAGTCGCCGACGCCGACCCGATGACCGATAACGAATACAAAGTACAGCTGGTGAAAGTGGCCGTGAAGCGCGCCCTCATGACGGCCGCGGGCCTGGAGGTGCCGAAATGGAGCTAAAAGATTGCAACTCGCCGTCGCTCAACGATTCGTCGCTGCCCCCGATGCGCTGCTGCGTCCGCGTGGCATGCAAGAGCATGACCTATCGCGACGATGAGCGTCCCGGCCTTGTACACTTCAGCGACACGCAGCCTTACTGGTGCATCG
>DATFGJ010000234.1:0-5597 GCA_035249585.1 Lacipirellulaceae bacterium | reverse complement strand
GACCCGGCTCCGCTATGGCGTCATCTTCCTGGAGTCGATCTTTGCTTCGCGGCAGACATCCTGCGAGCTTCCGCAACCGGCCGTAGTCGACGACTTGCTCATCGGACAGGAATTTGTCATCCGCGACAAGCACGACATACCGGTCGTCGGTTTTCGCGGCTTTCAGGGCACTGGCCGCCATCGCGAATTGCTACGCTGGCTTTTGGTGGGTAGTGAAGCCTCTCTCGGGTCGTACCTTCGCAAAAAAGCGCTTCACCAATGCGGGCGAAGCTCCAAAGTCCAGACTCGCTTCGAGCTGCTCCGTTTTGGTAGAATCTATGAAAACCGCGATCAGCTCCGCGAGCTGTATATCCGCAATATCCAAGAATCGGATTACGTGCTTTGCATCCGCGGGGCCGGGAATTTTTCCTTTCGACTTTACGAAACCATGTGCCTTGGCCGGATACCAGTGGTTCCAAACACCGACCTGACGCTCCCGCTCGCCGATCGGATCGACTGGCCGCGGCACTGCGTGTGGATCGAGCCGCGCGATTTCGGACGCATCCCCGACCGTATTCGCGAGTTCCACGATTCACTTTCGCCCGACCAATTCCGCCAATTACAGCGCGATAACCGTGCATTATGGGAAAGCCATTTGGACACCCCCGTTTTCTGGCGACAAGCGCTGGGCGAGCTTGTCCGACGTTCTACGCCCGCACCAACAGGTACGCATTCATGACCACCCAGCGATTGCAGTTATACATTGAGCGACGATCCGCGAACCGCGCACGATGGATGCCCTGGCTGTGTATGGCTTCCTTGTGCGTTATGGCCGCGGCGTTTACACCAGGAACCGTTAGCGCCGACGATGCCGACGCCGTCGCCTCGACCGCAATTGCTAAACTCTCTCCGCTGGCCACGACCGGCCCCATGCCGGGCAAAATCACGCCGCCGTCACCCGAGCAAATCGATGCCGCCATTCACCGCGGCATCAAGTTCCTGCTCGATGACCAGCGCCCCGACGGCTCCTGGGGCAGCGCCGAAAAGACCAAGGGCCTCAATATTTACGCACCGCCGCCCGGCGCGCACGACGCCTTCCACACTGCCGTCACGGCGCTCGCGGTCATGGCGCTCGTGGAGGCCGAGCCGCGGCTTTCGGGCGAGGAGCGCGCCGCGGTGACCAAGGCCATCGATCGCGGCGCCGCTTGGCTGGATGAAAAGCTCGGCCGGCTGCGCCGCGCTACGCCTGATGCACTTTACAACGTCTGGGGGCATGCGTATTCGATCCAGGCGCTCGTGCGATTGCACAAACGCGCCGAGGGCGACGCCGAGCGCCAGGCAAAGCTCGTCGAGCTGGCCGCAGCGCAGGCGCAGATGCTCGAGCGCTACAGCTTCGTTGGCGGCGGCTGGTCGTATTATGATTTCACCGTCGGCAGCCAAATCCCGGGCGACGTTGGCTTCAGCTTTTGCACCGCTACCGCTCTGATAGCACTCAAGGAAGCGGAAGCAATTGGCGTCGAGTTTCCCGAGCGGCTGACCAAAAAGGCAATTGCCTCGCTGCTTCGCCAACAGAAGCCCGACTTCAGCTACGCTTACGGTGAATATCTGCGGCTTGTGCCGATGCACGAGATCAACCGCCCCGGAGGCAGCCTGGGCCGGTCGCAGGCCTGCAACCTGGCGCTTCGACTGTATGGCGACGAGCGCATCAGCGACGAAGTGGTCAAAACGTGGCTCAACCGCCTATATGCCCGCAACGGCTGGCTCAGCGTGGGCCGCAAGCGGCCGGTGCCGCACGAGTCGTTCTTCGCCGTCGCCGGATACTTCTACTATTACGGCCACTGGCACGCCGCCCAGTGCATCGAGCTGCTTCCAAGCGAGGAGCGGCCGTATTTCCAAGAGCATTTGGCGCACATCCTATTGCCGCTTCAGGAGCGCGACGGAAGCTGGTGGGATTATCCGTTCTATAACTACCACCAGCAGTACGGCACGGCGATGGCGGTAATGTCTCTGCTCAAGTGCCAGAAGGCGGCCGATTATCCCAAGGCCGAACAAGACCCGGCACGCACGGTGGCGAAGTAAGGCGCGCGTGGCACCCCAGAAAGGGCGTGGCAAAGACCACGTCCTGGCAGCTGATTTACGCGACGTTGCCGCGAAGCAACAGGCCATGCCACCATAATGCACACGTGGCGTCCCCGCCACGAGGCACTAAAAGGCCTATTTTTCCGGGCCACTTTCTGCGGCGTAGGCCACCTGAGTAAGGGTGGTATCGCCTATGCGAAACGCGCCGCTGCGACGCGTTCAAAGAGCACGCGACGGCCAACCAGCGGCCTCTGCCGTAACCTAGTCTTGAGCAGATAGCACTCCCCATCGGCGCTTGACGCGTCGAAAGTCCCCGCTGTCCAAATAACAAAATCACACACGATCCAGACCGACGCGAGATGCTGCGATGGGGTTCCTCAAAAGCTTCTTTACGAACGTGTTTCCGGAACAAACTACAAGCCGGCCCGCTGGCGGCTTCCAAAAACTTTCCGAAGAGGAATTGGAAGCGCACCTCGGCGTTTCACGCTACGGCGATTTCGAGCTCAGCGACGCCGTACGGCCCTCCTACACGCTCGAGGTCGTGCCCAGCGCCGGCTTCCGTCACGATGTCTATCGCGACGATGACAACCGCACAAACGTCCCGGTCCTGATGGCGGCCATCACGAAGCCGCGCATCATGGAAACTTTCGTGTCGCTCATCGAGCCGCTGGGCGAGGTGGTCGACGTCGTGCTCGAGACCAGCCACGGCAACCAGTCGCACGGCCACACCGATTTGTACCGCGAGCACATCGACGTTCCGATCCTGCAGAGCACGCTGTGGGACTTCGAAGATCTCCTGGTCAACGACGGCTGCACCGGTATCGCGGTGCTCAATCCGCACATCCCGCAAGAAGTCCAGCTCGATGAGCACAAGCTGCTCATCGCGTACGGCAAAGACCTGCGGGCCTACGAAAAGATTTTTACGGCAAGCCGGCTGCCCTGCCGCGAGAACATGCGCTTCATCACCGAAGCCGAGCACGTTCACTCGACGTGCGAGCGTTACGTCGAGCAGTTCGAAGAGCTGAAAGTTCGCCTTGGCATGGACGGCTATCGGTAGGCCACATTAGCCCGAAGCGCAAGCAAGGGGTCCGCGCAACGAAAACCGAATGACGCCAGTGGTCGCTCGCTTGCGCTTCGGGCTAGTGTTTCAACGCACCTTCTGCCGCTGCCCCTTCGTTTTTGCGTCAATGCACTACGTGATTGCGGTACCCTGCCGCCGAATATTGCCGCTTGCGCCGCCAATGGTTAAACTTTTGTTGCGGCTGGTCGAAGCTTCACGTCGGGCGGCTACATGGGATGCCAACCACCAAACCGTTGGCGGCTTTTCGCGCTGCGCATTGCGGCGCTTTCTCTGAATCTGTTTGTCTCGGCGCCGTTCAGTAGCGCGGCTGACGCGACCCCCAGCCTTCCCACGCCGCCGGCAGTTTCTGAACAAGACGCCATTTTCTTCGAGCGCTCGGTGCGTCCGCTCTTGGCCGAGCGCTGCTGGGAATGCCACGCCGGCGACGCGCCCGAAGCCCGCCTGCGCCTTGATTCCTGGGATGCGATGGTCGGGGGCGGAGAAAGCGGCCCGGCCATCATGCCGGGCAAGCCCGGCGAAAGCCTCTTGGTCACCGCGATCCACTACAGCGGCCAGCCGCAGATGCCGCCCGATGGCAAACTGCAGCCGGAGGAAATCGACATTCTCATCAAGTGGATCGAACGCGGCGCGCCGTGGCCCAAGTCGCGCGCCGCCGCGCGTGCAGCAAAACGCGGCTTTGAAATCACGAAGGAAGATCGCGCGTTCTGGTCCTTCCAGCCAATTGCCAATCCTCCGGCACCGGTCGTCGACAACGGATCATGGCCGCAAACCACAATCGACGCGTTCATCCTGGCTCGGCTCGAAGAGGCCGGCATTGCGCCATCGCCGCCAGCCGACAAGCGCACTCTCATCCGCCGCGCGACGTTTGACCTCACCGGCCTGCCTCCGACGCCGGAGGAAGTCGCCGCGTTTCTTGCCGACGATTCGTCCGATGCATTTGCCCGCGTCGTCGACCGCCTGCTTGCGTCGCCGCACTACGGCGAGCGCTGGGCCCGCCACTGGCTCGATGTGGCCCGTTACGGAGAGGATCAGGCGCACACGTTCGAAGCCCGACTTTATACGCAAGGCTTCCGCTACCGCGATTGGGTCGTGAGCGCGCTCAACGAGGACATGCCGTATGACGAGTTCGTACGCGCTCAGATCGCCGCCGATCTCGACGGCGGTTGCGATGCGTCGAACGAGAACCTGCCAGCGCTGGGCTTCTTCGCCACGGGCCCGGTCTATTACGGCGATCGCCGCAAGCTCGACCAGTTCGACGATCGCATCGATACGCTCACGCGCGGGCTTTTAGGCCTCACAGTCGCTTGTGCCCGCTGCCACGATCACAAGTTCGATCCGATCTCCACGGCCGACTACTACGCTCTGGCCGGCGTCGTGGCCAGCACGGACTATGTCGTCGTGCCGCTTGTTTCTGAAGAAGATGCGGAAAAGGCCGTGCAGGATGAAGACCGTCGCCTGAAGAAGAAGAAAAAGGAAAAAAAGAAGAACGCGCCGCCGCCGTATCCGCACGTGCATGCCATTCGCGAGGCCGAACCGCGAAACCTGCAGGTCCACATCCGCGGCAACCCCGAAACGCTCGGCGCCGAAGTGCCGCGGCGCTTCCTCTCGATCCTGTCGCCAAATCCAAGTCAACCGGAGCCGTTCACCGAAGGCAGCGGCCGCAAGGAATTGGCCGAAAAAATCGCCTGCCGCGACAACCCACTCACCGCGCGCGTGATGGTGAACCGGGTCTGGAAGCACCACTTCGGCCAAGGCCTGGTGCGCACACCCAGCAACTTCGGCCATTCGGGCGAGCGGCCGACGCATCCCGAGCTGCTCGATCACCTCGCCAGCCGGTTCATCGCGTCCGGCTGGTCGCTCAAAGCGCTGCACCGAGCAATTATGCATTCGGCCGTGTATCAGCAGGCCAGTAGTTCCGACGAAGCACGCGCCCAAATCGATCCGGATAACCGGCTGCTCTGGCGCATGAACCGCCGCCGACTGGAAGTCGAAGCCTGGCGTGACGCGCTTCTAGCCGTCTCCGGTGCGCTCGGCGCATCGCTTGGCGGGCCATCGCTCGATTTAGCCGACGCCGATAACAACCGCCGCACACTGTACGCCAAGATCAGCCGTCACAGCCTCGATCCGCTCTTGCGGCTGTTCGACTTCCCCGACCCGAACATCACCAGCGACGGACGACCGGTCACCACGGTGCCATTGCAGCAATTGTTCGTGCTCAACAGCCCGCTCATGGCCCGTACCGCAAGAGCGCTTGCAGCCCGCTTTTGTGCCGTGGCCGACAAGGACGAGGCACGCATCCGGCACGCATTTGAGCTCGTATTCAGTCGCTCCGCAACCGCTGACGAAGTTCGACTCGGGTTAGAATTCGTTAGCGGATCGGAAGATGAAAATGAAGAGGACAGTAAGTTAACGCGATGGGAACAATATGCCCAAGCGCTATTGGGCACTAATGAGTTTA
>DATFGJ010000233.1:0-3223 GCA_035249585.1 Lacipirellulaceae bacterium | reverse complement strand
GAACCATGGATAGCCCGCAACAATAGTTTTTCCTTTCCCCCGTTTGACGAGGTAGGCGTCGGCCGCGCGATGGAGCGAAGTTGCGAATGCCGCGCGCCGCTTCTGTTCGGCGGCGCGAAACGAATCGATAAGTTTTTCGGGTGTGGATTCCCGGTTGAGCTGTGCTCCATCGGCGGTAATGCACAACACGGCCTCGTTCGCAGCTAAATTGAACTGAAAGCTCCCCGGCGCCGCGAGATCTTCAGTGAAATCCAGGCCGCGTTCGCGTTCCTCGACGTAGACGAAGTTGCGATACCAATCCGGTTGATGGCGGTAGTTGCCGTTGTGCGCAGCGTGGATCGCCGGAATATCGTGATAGGGACGCCAGGCGACACGTTGGCCGGCGGTTTCCGCTTGGAATTGAAAGGCGGCATTTTCATGATGCAGTGAATGATAGTCGCGCCCTGAGAGAAGCGGTCTGACGGTCAATGTCGCTTCCGCCGGCGGATTAATCATCCGCCAGGTCAAGACGACGATCGGCGCGCCGTGAACGGCGAAAACTTCCTGTTCGATTCTCGCGCCATCTTCGAGGGCGAAGAGCCACTTCGGCCAAGGCTCGTTGGTGAATTCAACAATCCGTCGTGCGCCATCGGGATGCATGACGTCGGGCGGATAGAGTTGCGACGTGAGCGCATAGTTGCCGCTGGCGGTGGCCACTGACGCGTCCAAACCGTTGACCAGAACGATTCGACCCGCGGGCGGTTTGGTAGCGACCAACAACAACGCGTGGTAGCGGCGCGTGCGAATGCCGGAGACCGTGCCTGAAGCGAAGCCGCCGAGGCTGTCGGCTTCCAGCCATTCTTGATGGTTCATTTCTGTCAGGTCAGTTAGCATCGGAAGCTTCGCGATATACTCTCTGGTGAATTCGTGCTCGTGATTACTCGGAAAGATCCCTCACTTTATTGAGGATGACAATCCGCGAGTGGAGCCGGTATCTATCTCTCGATAATCTGCAACCCGTGTCCGTCCGGGTCCCGCGCCAAGAAGCCTTTGGTAAAGCCCAAGCTGTTGTCCGGCAGCTTGGCTACATTCGATGATACGACCCGCTGACGTGCAGAGCGCAGCTGATGCGCGGCTGATTTGCTATTACTGGTCAACAGCGTCGTCTGCCAATGCCAAATATCATTGGCGCGTGTGTCCCTGGGAGCGGGCCGGCCATTGCGCGGCGCGAGATATTCGAGAAACTCAATACCCGGACCGGTTTGCGCGCGCAGTCCGGTGATGCGCAAGCGCGCGCCGGCGACGTTGTTTAAGTGTTCCTGTTCGGTGCCGTGGTTCAAGCTTTCGCCGGCGAATTTTAGCCCTAGTAGGTCGCGATAGAAGCGTAAGCCATTCTGCGTGCTCGACACCACGATCGCCGTGTGGTCGATGCCCAAGAACAGCCGGTCACCATTCCGCTGCCAGCGCGGCTCGCCTTTGCCGGGGGGAAAGTCAATGATTTCCAAATTATGGCTGTCGGGATCCTTGAAATAGAAGGCGCGGATGCCGGCGGCGGTTGGGTTGCTCGACGGAATCGTTTGCGGCCCAGTGGATGCGTGGCGCGCGTTGTGCACGCGTAGACGTTGATAGGCTTTGTCCAGGTCACTTACGACGATGGCGACATGTTGAAAGGTGCGATCATTACTGCGCCAATCGGCAGGAATCGGACGCCCCTCAGGCGCAAGGTATTGTGTCAGGTCGATCGTCTCATCGCCGAGTTTCATCCTCACCACGCGCATGCGCAGGCCGAAGACACCTTGTAGCTTTTCATATTCGCTGCCGTGCACTTCCACGTCGCTGATTTTTTCAAAGGTCAACACTTTGTTGAAAAACTCTATCGATCGATCCATATCCGCCACGGTCATGCCGACAGCATCAACTGATTTCACTAGCTGAGCAAGTGCAGCCTTTCCCGCGCCAGTAAGCACGAGCACGAGCACGATCGCGGCGGTTGCTACCCTCGCGCCTGTTGCCTCAAGCCGCATGCCTACTTCATCCTTTCAATCAAATGCTGCCCGACTCGCAGCGCGTTGGCCATGATCGTGAGCGCCGGGTTGACCGCTCCGCTGGAGACGAAGAAACTACCATCGACGACGTACAGGTTGTCGAGGTCGTGCGCTTTACAATTCTCATCGAGGGCGCTCGATTTGGCATCGTTGCCGAAACGCACGGTTCCGACCTGGTGCGCGACGCCAGCGAGCGGAATCCTTTGGCCGACAAAAAGATTGCGCGAGAAGAGGCCTTCATGGCACTCGTGCCCATGCACTTTGCATTTGGTCTGTTGCTGCATCAATTCCTTAAGCTTGGCGATGAGCCGTTTGTGACCTTCCTCGTTATTGGGCTTGTAACTGAGCACGATGCCGCCTTCGGCATCGACGGTCACTCGGTTGTTGGGATCGGGCAGGTCTTCGGAGGTGAGCCAAAAGTCGAGCGAATGCTTGGCCATCAGGTCCAATGTCCAATTGGGCGTGAGCGCAGGGGCGCCGCTTTTCAAAGTTTCGCCGTCGAGCTTGCCGACGAACGAAATGTGTCCCATCGGATAGGCCCAACCGGCGGCGCCAAAATAGAAATCGTTCAGCGAGAGCGATTTTTGAAAAATCGTCGGGTTTGGGCATTTGGACAGCGCCATTAGAACGGAGTTCACATGTCCCATGTAATGGCGGCCGACGGTGTCCGAGCTGTTGGCTAAACCGCGCGGATGTTTGTCATTGGCGGAACGGAGCAGCAGCGCGGCGGAGTTGATTGCGCCGCAGGAGGCGACGACGAAATCGGCGGATAGCTCCTCCCGCACGCCGTTGTGATTGGCGATAATTCTGTTCACCGTCCGTCCAGACGCATCTGTTTTGAGGCGTTCCACATAGGCGTCCGTCATCAGTGTAACGTTCGGGTGCTGCAACGCCGGGTCGACTGCGCAGACCTGAGCGTCGGACTTGGCCGAAACGAGACAAGGAAAGCCGTCGCAGGTGCCGCAGCGGATGCACTTGCTGATGTGTGAGTTTTTTTCATTCAGCATTACCCCGAGCGGTGTGTGAAATGGCTGCAGACCCAGGCTTGCGAAGTCGTCGGATAGCTGTTGAATGCGCGGTTCGTGGCTGACTGCGGGATGGGGATAGCAGGAGCGCGCCGGCGGTTCGGTGGGATCTTCGCCGCGATTGCCGTGGACTTGGTAGAGCCGCTCGGCTTCCGTGTAATAGGGTTCCATGTC
>DATFGJ010000232.1:0-5383 GCA_035249585.1 Lacipirellulaceae bacterium | reverse complement strand
TCGGATGGCCATGTTCATCGGCGAAGCGTTGATAGGTGAAGGGAACGAAATCGCCCACATCGACCTTTTAATTGGCGACAAGGACGGGCCGGTAGGCAATGCGTTTGCCAATGCACTGGCCCGGCAGAGCGAGGGGCATACCAATTTGCTGGCCGTGCTCACGCCCAACTTGCTGGCCAAGCCGGCCACTGTGCTGATCACCAAAGTGACCATCAAAGGCATGCGTCAGGCGGTGCAAATGTTCGGCCCGGCACAGGCCGCCGTGGCCAAGGCGGTTGCCGATTCGGTCTCGGAGAACGTCATCAGCAAGAAGCAGGCCGAGGATTACGTGATCGTGTGCGGAGTGTTCATCCATCCGGAAGCTTCGGACGATCGCAAGATCTACGATTTCAACTACCAAGCGACCAAGGACGCGATCAAAAACGCGATGGCGAGCAAACCCTCAATCGATGAAATCCTGGCCGGCAAGGACAAGGCGGCGCATCCGTTCCGCGGGTTCTAAGTTTCAGCTTTCAACGTGGGATTACACCGTCAGCCCCCGGCTCCGCCGGGGGTTTTCCTCTATGTGAACAATGTCAATCACATTCGTCACAACGACATCGCATGGCACATGGTTGCCAGGCGACTTACGAGGGTACGTTCGAAAGGGAATGATTCTGCCAGGCGACACGAAGCTTCTGAACCTATCGCGCCAACAACTGAAAAGTAAGCCAGTTTATTTTTCGCTGCACGAGCGCGAACTCTTGTTTGAAGCGCTGGTCGCGGGATGTACTGAGTTTCATTATCGGCTTAGCGACGTGGCGATCGAGGCGTGGCATTTGCATTGGATTCTATTTCATAGAATCGACGCCATTGAAACAGTCGTTGGCCGGCTGAAGACACGCATGCGACAAGCACTTGGCCGGGGGCGAGTTTGGACGGAAGGGTATTGCGCAGAGCCTCTGTTTGATGATGTCGCAATTGAGCAGGCGCAGGAATATATTGCCCGACATGATGGATGCAGGCTAAGTGACGGTCGCGTTGTTGAATCCAAAACCCCCGGCAGAGCCGGGGGCTGTCGTGCCCAACCGATATGACGCTTCCAAAGATTTTGGTTTGCCTCGACACCGACGCACAACCGAGCGTTTTCGACTCGGTTGTAGCAATTAACGCCGGTGCCGATCAGTTGTTGCGGCATGGCGGGGTGACGCCGGAGGCGGTGCGCGACTTGGTTTACGGGGCGATGTTCACGCGCGGGCCGGCCGACTTGAAGAATACGGCCGTGTTCATCGGCGGCTCGGATGTTTCGGCAGGCGAGCGGCTGCTGGCCAAGGTGCGCGAATGCTTCTTTGGCCCAATGCGTGTATCGGTGATGCTCGATTCGAATGGCGCGAACACCACGGCGGCCGCGGCCGTGCTGAACGCCAAGAAACATGTCCCGCTACGTGGCGCGGTCGTAACGGTGCTGGCAGCGACGGGATCGGTCGGACGGCGCGTGGTTCGGCTGCTGGCCAGTGACGGTGCGAGTGTGCGAGTGGCGTCGCGGCAATTGGCTCGGGCGCAGGAAGTGTGCGACGCAGTTCACGCCGTTTTGCCAGTTGCTTGGCTCGACGCCGTAGAGACGCGCGATGACAATTCGCTTTGCGCGGCAATCGACGGAGCGGCTGTGGTTATCGCAGCCGGTGCGCCGGGCGTCGAACTGCTGCCGGATGCAATGCGTCGCGACGCACCAGGATTGAAACTTGCGATCGATCTCAACGCCGTGCCGCCGGCCGGCGTCGGCGGCATCCAGCCGCACGACAAAGCGGCCGAGCGCGACGGGCAAATTTGCTACGGCGCCATCGGCGTCGGCGGCATCAAGATGAAACTGCACAAAGCGGCGATCCGCCGGCTGTTCGAATCTAATGACGCGGTGCTCGACGCAGAGGAGATTTACGCACTGAGCGACAGTATTTAACCACCAAGAGCACAAAGCACACGAAGTTGAGTTGTCAATTCTTCGTGAACTTTGCGTCCTTCGTGGTTTTTATTTTAGAATGCTGCATGTGGCCAAGCGCAAACCAAAACGCCGGTCGGGTGCGCCGTCGCCGAGCGGCTTAGGCATTCGCCGGTCGACTGATGGGCGCAGTTGGGTGCTTGTGCATCCGCGCTGTGCGCGGGATCGGGCCGAAGATCTGGACGAAGTCCGGGCCATGATCGAGGCCGGTGAACTCGAGGTGGCCCTGGACGAGCTGCGCTGGCTCCTATCGGGTTGCGCCGAATTCGTTGCCGCGCACGTGTTGCTTGGCGAATTGGCCGTCGCGACACACAACGACCTGACTTTAGCGCGCGGGCATTTTGGGGCGGGCTACCAACTTGTCTTGCAAACCTGGCGGCGCGCCAATCGGCCGAAACCGCTCTTGTACTCACAGCCGGCGAACCGGCCGTTTTTTGAGGCAGGCCGCGGACTCGTCTGGACATTGGAAAAGCTCGGCCGGCGCGAGATGGCGGGAGAGGTCGTGGATGCGCTTTTGGAGCTTGATCCATCGGACCCGCTCAAGCTGCGCGCGATGATCGATGCACTGCGAACCGGCGGATCGCCGATTGTCGGTCTGCTTGGGGACTTTTCGCCGCGCCGGAATCACGAATGACGAATGTTCGAGGGGTTCTATTCGTCATTCGTCATTAAGAATCAGTCATTTAATCAGGCCATCGCGCGAAAACGCCGCTGGGCAAGCGGCGTCCATCGGAAGTGGCGAGAAACAGCTGGCCGGTTACCGGCGGCTGGTCGCAGTGGCCAAAGATTCCCTGAGCCACATACGCGGCGACTTCCGCCTTTCCTATTCCCGGCGTGTGACTGGTCATCAGTACAAAAGCTCGATTTTCAGACGTGAGTTCCGCGCACAGCCTTAATAGCGGCAGCAAATGATCGGCGATCTTCCACGGTTCCGACTTCGGTCCGTGGCCGTAGGTTGGCGGGTCAAGAATCACCGCGTCATAGCGTTTGCCGCGCTTCAGTTCCCGCTGGCAGAACTTGCTGGCGTCCTCGACGATCCAGCGGATTGGTTTATCGTCGAGGGTCGACAATTCGGCGTTGCGGCGGGCGCGGTCGACGATGTTCCGTGCCGCGTCAACGTGGACTACTTCGGCGCCCGCCGCAGCGGCAGCCAGCGTGCTGCCGCCTGTGTAGGCGAACAGGTTGAGCACGCGCAACGCGCGGCCGCGCACTGATTGCCATTTTGCTGCCTGCCGCGCGATCCAGCACCAGTTTTCATGCTGTTCGGGGAAGACGCCGACATGCCCAAAAGGCGAAAGTTGAAGCTGCAGAGTAATGGTGGACGCATGGCGCCGCTGTGCAGGCTCGAGCCGAGTTTGCGCTGCAAGCAAAAATGAAACGCTCCACCTTTGTAATTTGGCATCCTTTGGCGTCCAAATGCCCTGCTCCCCATGAGTTCGCTCGTAACGGGCCATGGCTTCGCGCCAATCTTCGGGACGCGACATTGCGACGCCCTCAGCGGCCGGGCTGGGGCGGTCAAGTACAATATTGCCGAACCGCTCTAGCTTGCGGCCGTTGCCAAAATCCACGAGTTCGTAATTGCTGCTGGCATTCATGACGGAATACTGCAGTTAGCCGCAGTCCTGGGGCTAATTGGCTCGGCGAAAATCGCAGCCTTTTCTCGAATTCCGCGAAGCCATAGAATAAGCAGTTTGCGCCCGAGCTTGCGGATCGTTTTTGGCTCATCCGTACGCTCGTGCCGCAGGGATTGTAGATTCAACGGCGCACTGATGCCCGCTTCCGATATCGTTATCCGTGGTGCTCGCGAGCACAACCTCCGCAGCGTCGACGTTACCTTGCCGCGGAACAAGCTGATTTGCCTGACCGGCGTCTCGGGGTCGGGCAAAAGCTCACTCGCGTTCGATACGCTGTATGCCGAAGGGCAGCGGCGGTACGTCGAGAGTCTGTCCACCTTCGCCCGGCAATTTCTGGGGCAGATGCCCAAGCCGGAGGTCGATCACATCAGCGGCTTGAGCCCGTCGATTTCCATCTCGCAGAAGTCTTCGGGCAACAACCCGCGCTCTACGGTCGGCACAATCACCGAAATTTATGATTTTCTGCGCGTGCTTTATGCGCGCATCGGTCGCGGCCATTGCCCGCAATGCGGCCGGCCCATTACGGCTCAGACGCGCGAGCAAATCATCGGCCGCATCCTCGAGTTGCCAGCCAAAACTCAAATTGCCGTTCTCGCGCCGGTGATTCGCGGACAGAAAGGCGAGTACCGCGACCTGTTCGAGGACTTGCGAAAGCAGGGATTCGTGCGGGCGCGCGTTGACGGCCGGATCGTGTCGCTCACCGACGACCTGTCGCTCGACCGGCAGATGCGGCACAACATCGAAGTGGTGATCGACCGGCTCACGGCCGGGCCGAGCATGCGCGGGCGACTGGCGGAAGCGGTCGACGCGGCCCTGGCGCTCGGCAAGGGTAATATCGTCGTCGCGGTGCAGCAGAATGGCGAGGAGCGAGGAACGAGGAGCGAGGAGGAAGAATCAGGTCTCGATCCTCGATCTTCGATGCTCGAACCTTCGAAGAGCCGCCGAGCCGGGGCGACACAGCCCGGCGACATTGTTCTGTCGTCGCATTTCGCCTGTACGGAATGCGGTATTAGCTTCGAAGAGCCGTCGCCGCAGCTATTCAGCTTCAACAGCCCGCAGGGGATGTGTCTCACGTGTGATGGGTTGGGCGAGTTCTTTAGCTTTGATCCTGAGAGAATTGTTGCTGAGCCCGATAAATCGTTTGTCGAGGGATGCGTCGAGCTGATCGGGCCGTGGAAAGATTTAGGCCGTTGGAAGCGGCACATCTATCGCGGCGTCGCCGAGACGATGGAGCGCAAGCTTGGCCTGATTGAGGGCGCGCTGCTGGAGACTCCGTGGCGCGAGCTGCCGGCCGAGCTGCGCGATATTTGGCTGTGGGGCACCGGGAACGAGCACATCACGTTCACGTGGCGCGCCGGCAAGGCGGCGCAGAAGTACGGCGGCACGTACGAGGGAATCATTCCCGAGCTCTTGGAAAAGTACCGCACTAGCAAGAGCCCCGTCCAAATCCGGCAGCTTGAGCAGTACATGAGCGTAGTGAGTTGCCCGGATTGCAGCGGCGCGCGGCTGAATCCGCAGGCGTGCATGGTCACGTTGACGACGGCCAATTCCGACTACATGCATAAACGGCAGTTATCGTTACCTGGCATATGCCGGCTGGCGATCTCCGATGCGATTGATTTTTTCAAAGAGCTCGAATTGGAAGGCAACGAGAAGCTGATTGCGGCCGAGGTGCTCAAGGAAATCCGCGGCCGGCTTGGCTTCTTGAAAAACGTGGGGCTCGAATACCTCACGCTCGAGCGCACGGCGCCGACGCTCTCGGGCGGCGAATCGC
>DATFGJ010000231.1:0-10077 GCA_035249585.1 Lacipirellulaceae bacterium | reverse complement strand
GGGAATTTTGGGAACATGCTAAGCGCTGCGCAAATCGCCGGCAGCGCGGTAGCGCCGGAGCCGGGTATGCGCCTGGTGCTTTGGATCACGGCATTGGCCCTAACTATGCAGAGGGAATCCCAAGCAATCGGGCGTCAATGGAAAAAGGCACGGATCAACTCAACACGCGTTGGAGGATGATCGATGAAGCGCACAGCCGTGATGGCGGTACTCGTCTCGTTATCGATAACTCAGTCAGCATTGCCGCAGGAACTCGTCTCGAATGGCGACTTCGAGATTCTGGCTGTTTCGGGCGACCCCCCAATGCTTACTCGTGACGCGTTTGGTAATGCCGTATCGATTGACTGGTTTCGCGCAACGGGAGAGGCGTCGCCAGGTCCGCCGCCTGAGCCCTTGACGGAGTTGATCGGTCCGGAGAACTCCGATCCGCCGGACGATTCGGACGGGAACGGTCAGTACTCGGTTGCCCTAAACCCGTCGGGTATCGACCACGCCGACTGGCGGTCAGACGCATTCGCCACGACTCCCGGCGAAGAATTGTTTTGGTCGTTCGATTTCAAAGTCAACTATATTAATCCTGGTTTTTCCGTACAGGAGGGCTTTCGGATTGAATTGCGTTCGTACGACAATGGCACGGTTGGTGGCAGCACGTCCGGCAGCTTCGTAGGGGAACAGACCGTGTACGTATACATGCACGGTTATGGTCCGGATGGAAACATGGGTGGCTATGTTACCGGCGGCAGCTATCCTCATCCTGAGGCAAGCGTGACCCTAGCAGATTTCAACGACGGCCAATGGCATACCCTAAGCTCAGACATTTTCGGCGATCAGAACGCGACGGACGACAATACGCTCTGGGCGATCCCGGCGAGCGGAACCTTTACCGATATCCGCTTTTCCATCAATGCCGGCTTTATTCCCGTCTTTTCAGAAGAATCTCAAATACGGGTAGACAACATTTCCGTACTCCGGCCGATTGAGGGAGTGGCAGGCGACTACAACAACAACGACACCGTGGATGCCGCTGACTATGTCGTGTGGCGAAAACTGCTCAACACAAATACTCAACTCAAGAATGAAGGCGAAAACGTAACGCCCGGTATGGTGACGACGGAGGATTACGATACGTGGCGGGCCAACTTCGACTTGATGGCCATCAGTTCCGGCTCAGCCGCTTCAGCCAGTGCGGCCGCGCCGGAACCGGGCGTGTGGCCGATGCTGATCGCGGCCATTTTGTTGGCCAAGCGACAAAAAGCACGTTGAGCCATTATTTCCCTCGCAGGGTTTTTACTCTGCATTGAATTAAGATTATCTTATCAGGAGTCTTAATGGACGCGAGGACGGAGTTCATTTGTCTGACGCTTACTTATCGGCAGCGGAGATTCATTCATTTCAACCCGGCCGGCCGCAACTGTAACGTCGACTGCACATGCAAACTTTGACTCGTCATCGCGTGAGTAGGTAAAGATATCGTCAGTTTCCATTTCTCCTTCTTCAACTGGAGGTAGCTCATGAATTGGCAGCTTATGAGGACGTCAGGCCGATTGTGGGCACTGGCTATCTTGCTTACGGCCAGTGCGACTGCCCAAGCCCAAGTGAACGGGGTCATCAATCCCGACTTCGAAATCGATGCCGACAACAGTGGCAACCCCGATCTATGGTTTCGCGGCGGATCAATCTCGTACATCCAAGACGACGATTCGGCCCCTCCTGGAACTCGGAGCGTCGCTGCACAGGACGGCGGCGATTGGCGCTCTCGAGCGATACCCGTTTCGCCGGGTCAAGTCGTTACGTTTGCTCTGGATTACAAGGTCTCACCGGGGGCGACCGGCACTTTCCGGACGGACTTGCGATTCTTCACCGCCAGGGACACCGGAGGCGGGACCTCGGGCGTATTTCAGGGTGAGTTCGCGCCGACCACCGACGTTGCAAATGTAACGCAAGGCGTATGGAACACGTTGGGTCCATTCGCAGTCACAGTTCCACCCGGACAAGCGCCGCCGAATGTGGTGCCTCGATGGGCCGACGTCCGGCTCAGCGCCGGCATATTCGGAGCCGACTTGGTAGGCACGATTCAATTCGACAATGTTCGTGTCCTGATCCCAGAACCGGCAACGCTATCGCTTGGGCTAATGATTGCTGCTATTGGCTGCGTCGTTGTTCGCCGACGAGCCGAACTATAAAGCGGGTCGCCTCTTTCCCAGGCGGGGCACCTGCGAGTGGGCGCGTGTTCGTCAAGGCCGACGGCGACGCCTCGCGCGGCGTGCCATTTGCCGAGCTGCTCAAGCGAGCGGACCTGCGCATGGTTTCCGGCGACGGACGCTCCGCTGCTACGTTCAACTTAACGGGACCGGTCAATTCGAAATTTTCGCTCAATTCCTTCGGCGCGCACTTCGTCGAGATCACCTGGCAACCAGAGATCGCCCGCCTGCGCGTCAGCCGCGTCGTCACCGTGATGGACGCCGGGCGGATCATCAACACGCTGGCCGGTCGCAACCAGATCGAAGGTGGCGTCATTATGGGAATTGGGATGGCGCTGATGGAGCACACGTCGTACGATCGGCGAAACGGCGCACCGATCAACAGCAACTACGCCGATTACGTGGTGCCCGTCAACTTGGACGTGCCGCCGCTGGACGTTCACTTCCTCGACTACCCGGACAAGGAAGCCAACCCGCTAGGCGCCCGAGGCATCGGCGAGATCGGCCTCGCCGGCGTCGCTGCCGGCATCACCGACGCCGTGCACCACGCAACTGGTGTTCGAGTGCGTGAATTGCCGGTGAAAATCGAGAATCTGTTGTCGTGAATGTTGCTCTTCTTCACATAATAATGCACATGCGCGATCCAGAAGTACATTCAAACCGATCTTGAGCGTTAAGCATGAGCATTGCTGTTGGTCGACGCATCGCGCTCGTTACCGGTGGCAACCGGGGCATTGGATTCGAAACAGCCAAGCAACTCGCAGCACGCGGCTTTTACGTTGTCATCGCGGCGCGCGATAAATCAAAGGGGCAACAAGCGGCAGAAAAATTGCATGCAGCCGGCGCGAAAACAACATTTCTTTCACTCGACGTGATTAGTTCGGACAGCATCCGAAATGCTGCCAGCGAATATCGAAACGTTTCCAATCACCTCGATGTGTTGATTAATAACGCCGGTGTTTATCCGGACGAAGGTGTGAACATCGTGACGGTCCCGCGAGACCAAATGGTCGAGACGCTTCAGACAAACACCTTCGGACCCTTGGAAGTGACGCAGGCGTTCGTCCCTTATCTACGTAAAGCAGCGTCCCCGCGCGTCATCAATGTCTCCAGCGGCTATGGCCAGCTCGATGGATTATCTGCCGAGGTGCCTAGCTACTGTTTGTCAAAGCTTGCGCTAAACGGCCTTACCATTATGTTGGCCCAATCGCTGCGACCGGACCACATTGCAGTTAACTCTATGTGCCCGGGTTGGGTTCGCACAGAGATGGGAGGCCCAAATGCGACTCGTTCCGTTGAAGAAGGTGCGGATACGGCCGTTTGGTTAGCCGATGACGCTCCGCAGGAGCTTTCGGGACGATTCTTTCGCAACCGCGAAGAGATTAGTTGGTGATCTGCGGCCTCCCTGGGCGACTCGTCCTGAGCGCGCTGGCCGAAGCCCTTAGCGCGATTCCTGAGAAGCACCTGCGTCAGGAATATAGTGAGATCCTTTCATCGGAGCAAATTTCCCACCTGTTTCGTGATGCTCACACATCTATGACGGTCGAACTAGAAAAATACTTGATCTTGACGATGAAGCGCTTACAATCAGCCCCTGTATTGCGACGCGTTCCGCCGCGTTTGACCTTTCCCGCCTGGAATCGCCAAGTCACTCGAGATCTCGACGGTAGCGGTTGTTTTACGAGTCATCGTATCCAGGTTTGTCGGTGTAACAAATGAGGCCTAAATGAGAGAGCCTGCGCGACAATTTCTAGCGTTTGCGTGCGTATCCTTGAGTCTGGCTTCGAGCACGACTGCCCAAGCGGCGCTGGTAGGTCATTGGACGTTTGACAATGGCACGGCGGACGATTCTTCGGGCTCTGGCAACAACGGTACGTTGTTGGGAACTCCATTGCCCGAGTTCAGCAGCGACGTTCCCTCGCGGCTTGGGGGCGGCCAATCGCTTTCGTTGATTGGCGGTGATCAGCGGGTCGAGGTTCCGACTAGCTCTTCACTGGACATCTCAGGCGCCATGACCTTGGCAGCTTGGGTAAATCCAACCGGAGCTAGCTGGGACGCCATCCTGGCCAAAAATCCATTGGACGGGTCCTCGCCAAACCACGCCGGTAGCTTTGAGTTCCGCATTGAGAATGGCGGGCGTCGTCTGCAGTTCTTGCACCAGCAAGGTGGGTTCGATGATACCGTTGGCTATTCGTCGACAGGGACGGTCAACACCGGATCATGGTCTCACGTTGCGGTAACAGTCGTGGACGCCGTGGAGGTTAACTTTTTCATCAACGGTGCCCTGGCCGGGACCGCAGCTCATGGCGGAAATTTCGGTTTCTTTACATCTAGTCCGCTGTACATCGGAACTCGTGCCGATTTCGGCACGCCGTTCGAAGGGCTGATCGACGACGTACGAATATATAACGAAGCATTGACGGCGGCACAAATTCAGGATTTGTTTGGGCCACCATTGGAAGTACATCCTGGCATTGCCGGAGTTCGTGCGCGTGCTTCCAGTGAGTTCCTGACGGACGGACGCCTCGCGATGAACGCGGTCAATAACAATGGACTACAAGGGAAAGCCCACGGAACGTCGCCGGCAGGCGCGATGTGGCTTACCGACGGCGTCGACACGGCGCCTGAGTTCGATATCGATTTGGGAGCGCTCCACACCGTGGATCAGTTGCGGGTTTGGAACTACAACGAGAACGCCAACCCGGAATGTTGCCTCGATCGAGGCGTGAAAACTGCCGACATCTACGTGGCAGGTGCGGACGGTGTGTTCGGTGCCACACCGGTCATCAGTGGCCAGGCATTCGCGCGCGCGCCCGGCGTTACGGAAGATTTTTCCGAAGTGATTTCGCTCGGTGGAGTCGAGGCTCGATATATCAAAATCGATATCAGCGAAAATCACGGCGATCCCAGTTTTACCGGATTGAGCGAATTGAAAGTCACTGGGTCGGTGGTTGCCGAATTGGCGCCGATTCCGGCGACCGTGTCGCAGGTGTCCAGTGAACTCGCTGGCTTCGATCGGGGCGCGGCGCATGTCGTCGATGGTTCCGGGCTGCTCTATGCGGATGCCCACAGCGTAGTGCCCGACGGTACGATGTGGCTCAGCCAAGGCACATTTGGCGTTGGCGAGACTGACGTCGAGCCGGAAATTACGTTCGATCTTGGCTCTGAGAAGGACATCGATCGGATGAAGATCTGGAACTACGCCGAGTATCGCCCTGACCTGCCCGATCGTTTGGAAGAGTTGCTCGGCCGCGGCGTGAACGAGATGGATATCCTCATCGCTGGTGAAGACGGCGTGTTTAGAACCCTGATGCAGGGAATCGAGTTAATGCGTGCGCCGGAGGGCGGCAACACGATGGACTTCAGCGAAACGATCGATTTTGGTGGCGTCAACGCCCGTTACGTGAAGTTGGACATACTGTCCAATCACAACGGTCGCGACTTTACGGACCCATTTGGAGATGACTTACTGCAGAACTTCGCGGGCCTCAGTGAGGTGCAATTCTTCGCTACCATCGCGCTGACTGGTGATTACAACAACGATGGCGCGGTGGACGCCGACGACTATACGGTCTGGAGAAGCAGCTTCGGATCGACGTCGAGTCTGGATGCCGATGGCAATAACAACGGTGTGATCGACGCGGCCGACTACGTGGTCTGGAGAAAAAACGTCGGCAACGCCGCTGCGGGTCAGGCCGCGTCGATTCCTGAACCGGGAACTATGGCGTTGTGCCTGCTGCTGTCTGTCTTGCCTGGCTTGGGCGTGTTGCGTCGCTTCCGACTGCGATAGTAGTTCGACTGATCCGATACCCTACCGAATTCCGCCGGGCGTGGTCAGCATGCCGTCAACGCCGCTGGTCCGTGTTGGATTAGACCATCCATAAACATATCGGCTCAGAAGCGTCGAGCGCTGGCGCGGCCAGTCGCTGCGGAGGACGCGGTCAGACCCAATTTTACACTTCCCGGCATTAAGCTAGCGGTGCTTGACGGTTTCGTATCCGTCAGGGGCTCTACGGCCGCCGATCCAGTGTCCACTCGGGCAGCAGCGGCATAGCGCTCATGCAGGTCATATTCGCTCCGTGCCACTCCGAGCAACAGAAGCAGGTCGTCAGACGAAGTGGCAGGCGTCGTGCTTTTGGGCGTGGTGTAGGACTTCGACAACAAAGGGCTCCACTCGGCGTCGGCCCCGTTTGCACTCCAAGCGGCCAGCGCCAGCGCGACGCTGTCCTTGTCCGCCCTGGCGCTTGGAACAGCATGCGGAGCGGACTCGGGGAAAACGTCTTGGAGCGCATCGGACGTTGTGAGTGCCGCCGACAACGCGACGGCGCCCAGGTTCTTGCGCCAGATTACGTAGTCGGCCGCGTCGACTTTGCCGTCGCCGTTGCCGTCCGACTCGGTAAATGGCGCGACAATCATCCCGTACTGGCTCTTCCACTTGACGTAGTCATCGTGATCAACGACGCGATTACCGTCGTAATCGCCCGCAATCGGCTCAAGCTCGCCGCCGGAGCCCGGCGAACCGCCGACCGAGAGACTTGCCCGCCAACTAGCCGAGTTGTCGTACGGATCGCCGGCGACCCCGGCCGGATCGGCCGGATCCATATTGAACGGACCAACGTACTCGAGCGAATGGCCATCGCCGTCCGGCAAGCTCGGCCAGCCGGAAATATTGCTATCGGCGTACGTGAAATGCTGGACCAGCTCGCCAAGCGGTCCGACGAGAGCGATGAGCTCCCCATCATTGGCCAAGCTGCCGTCAAACACGCCGGGCGCGATGTTGGTAACGTGCGGATACGCGGCCGAGAATGCCGCGTGGTCCTTGACAACGACAATCCGCTCGCCGGGGCCGAGTGTGCCGCTGGTGAACGTATACCCGCCCGCCGAGAACTCCGTCAACTTCACGCCCGCCAGGTCGATCGTCGTCGTGCCCGTGTTGAGCAACTCAAAATACTCGTTGTCGTCGGTCGACCCGGGCGGATTGTACATCAGCTCGACAATTCGCAGTGGATAACGGTCGGTGCCTGGGCTGGTGCTCGTGATGGTGATGGTGTCACTGGCAACTAAATTGCCTCGATAATCAACGGCCTCGAGAGTCAATACGTTTGCGCCGAATACCAGTGGCACAGTCGTCGTCCAACTGTTGTCGTCGATCCACTGGACATCGAGTGGTTGTTCTTGGCCAGCGACGTAAATCTCTCGAACATTCACCCAGCCATCGCCAGTGAGCGTTGCCACCGGCTTGTTAACCGTGAAATCGGCACCTCCGTTCGTAGCGATTGCGAAGGCAATCGGTGCGATGGCACTATTGACTTGGGCTCGCACATTGCTCGCTCGCAAGCCAATATCCGCTAGCCACGCGGACCAATTCTGGTTGGGAAGCAGTGATCTGTAATTGTTGGTCCAATACTGCATGTAGCTTGTGTTGTAGCTGTAGGTCACAATGTCATGCACATGGCCGTAGTAGATATGTCGATTGCCCGGAGCGGCATTCAAGAGCCTCTGCAAGTCGCCTGAGGCGACGATCGGTGCTGTCGAGCTGAAAAAAGCATCGAGATCGTGCAGGAAATACAATACCCGATTATCTTCGGGGCGCACGTAGAACTGCGCGTTGTGTTGGGCGCCGGCGCTGTAGTTGTCGCCAAAGCCTGATGAAGAAGCAAATGCCATGGCGCGCAGATATTGGTCGACGTCCATCACATCGCCGATTTGGTTGTTAAAAGCCGCGCCGCTAAGGCCCATGATCTTCGCCCATTCGATGATCCGATGGTAGTCGTCGGCGGTGCGGTTATTCTTTTTCAGGAATGTCCAGCGATAGTCCTCCGCAGAGTCGCCTAAGTCGGTGATTCCCGTGCCGACGACATTGTCGGGTTGTGGGAGTTTGTTGCCTTGAGCGTTGGCCTGCGTCGGATAATATACCAATTCGTATTCGAACAAATTTCCGTCGCTGCCGTTTTCGAATTGTGAATCGAGGAACAGATCGCTGTATCGAGCCATCTGCATTTCGGCACCGCCAGTATGCGCGGCCTGCGGAGTGATGATGTTGACCAGGTCGTTATATTCGGATGGCAATCCGCCCGCGTGGCTCGCCGCGGTGTGCAGAAGTAATTCGCGCTGCCCGAAGCCGGTGCTATCCGAACGATCGAGCTTCATTCCATCATGCACTCCGCGAAATAGCTGATCGGCATTGAAATGGACGCTAAAGGAAACGCGGGCTGTCACCGGACGGGCACGCTCACTGCCGCTGAGTTGCACGCCCGCGTCATAAAATATCTCGTGCTCGTTGTAGATTAGCGTCGCGCCGATCTCGTCATTGCTCATCAGGTTGATCGTCGCATGCATGTAGTTTGCATCCGCAGGCGTGAGAATGATCCGCAGGTTGTTGATGCCGGTGTTCGATGCTTCGCCGCCGTCGACTTTGAACAGCGCGCGCGAATCGCGGCCCGCCCTGGGGAACGTCGACGTGGCACCTAAGGCATCGGTCCCTTCGACGTAAAACTGCACGATGGTCCTCGCCACCTGGCCGGGAATCACGCCGGAATACAAGCCGTCGGAACCCTGCACCATTGGCACGCTCTGCCACGTGCCGCCATTGACCGCATACCAAAGCCGCATCGAAGCCACGCCGTGTGGATCGTCCGCAAATGTCTTGACGACAACCGGCTGGCCGGGACTTGGAACCGCGGGACCATGAATAAACTCGCGATAGGTGGGGCCGATGTTTGATTCGTAGACGGAGTTTTGCTCGCCCGGCGTGCCGAAATCGGCGCCGCGCGCGATGGGCGTCGTTCGCGGGAGCCGGTTGAAATAGAGCCGCGTATTGAGCAGGTTGGTTCCGCTGATCCATTTGGCGCGGAACGAGATTTCGTATTCTCGCCCGTTTTGGATCGTGCGCCCGGCGGCAAGTGTGGTTTCAGCGTGATTGTGCATGTGTTCCGTCGGACCGGTCGCGACCAGGCGCAAGACCTGATTGGTCGGGTCGTCCGCATCGACCATCACCTCGCTGTGACGATGGTTCCCGATGATGCGCCAGCCGCTTGCCGGACCGCCAAGATTGTCAGATTCGAAGGAACCGTTGAGGAGAAGTTGGAATTGACTGGCAGTTCCGGGGGATTCGAGAACGCTGATGTCGTCGAGCAATACCTCGCCGCTATCGAGTAAGCCAAGAATAAACTCTTGCCATACTCCGTCCGGCCCGACCGTGCTGGCTTCCGCGATGCCACGGTAGGTATAGCTCGCCCATGAGGAGCTATCGGACTCGTCGCTAGCCGACCAGGCTTCTCCAATGCCATTGTCTGCATGGGGATTGCGCAATTCGAGGCTCGAGCCGTCGCCATCGGCCGCACTGGCCCAGCGGCCGTTTTCATAGTAGTGAACTTCGTCTGCCGTATTGCCGACGGCGTCGATCAGCACAATTCGGTCGTTGTTGTTGTTCAGCCCTCCAGAAAAATCTCCCAGGACGCGGATGAGCGGATATTTCGCTGAAAGCTTTGCCGCGTCATTGGCAATCACCAAATATTCGCCCGGCGCAATCAACGTCCCGGCCGGGAAAACATAGTTAATTGCTTCAGCGAATTGCCAACCGGAAAGATCGATCGTCTCGGTCGAAGTGCGATTGTAGAGCTCGATCCACTCGTCTGGATTCTCCGTGATCACCGTCGCCGGCATACCCGGAGTCCCTGGATTTCCTGGACTCGTCTGCACGGCTGCGATCAATTGCACGCCGAACATGACGTCGCTACTGTCCGAACTTGCTTGATGCACCTCAGCGGAGAATCGGTTTGTCCCCACCACCAGGTCACTTGCCGAAATTACGATCTCTTCGCTCAAAACCGCATCGCCCGGACCCGCGTCGGCAAACGTCGTGGAGTCGATCGCG
>DATFGJ010000230.1:0-15243 GCA_035249585.1 Lacipirellulaceae bacterium | reverse complement strand
CACCGCCGTCGTAGACCGCTGCTTGACGGTCATTTCCACCGGCAAACTACGGATAGCCGGCGGTCGCTGCGCCGGCGCCGTCTGCAAAACCGGTCCTCGGTCGCAACCGGCCAGCAGCATGATGAAGATCATGAAATGACTCGGGCGCCCGGTGTACTGTCTCAGTCTCGCGTTTGCCATAGCTCGATCTGCATCAAAAAAAACGAACGTGGCCGGCCGTCGAACGCTGCCAGCGAACTGCCGGCGCGTAACTTGCGCAGTTTATCATCAAACCACGTCGAGCTGAAATCTTGGCGCACTGCCCGTTTAATTTCGTTTGGCATTTCTGTCGGGAAACTGCGAAGGCGCTCAAAACTCCCCCACACTGTTTTGCGCACCTTCGTGTAATGGGCGTGGGTTGCCATTGGTGATGTGCTTGACGAAACACTGTGCGGATTCGGGATAGACTCATGGTTTTTGCACCACTGAAATTTTTTTCTTTTTTACGTGGGGCGATACTCGGCGAATTTCGCCCCACCACGCCCGCGCAAGTCATTTGCCGGTTGGCAGTTGGAGTTTGGCAGTGGGGCGAAACTGACGGAGCTCGCCCCGGGGGTGGTGCAAAACTCTTTCCAGGTGGGGCGAAAGTTCGTAAGGGCAAAACTATCCTGATGCCTCAGTTGCCGCCCTCGCTTACCAGCTTTTTGCGTCAGCTGTCGTAAGTCCTTATTGTAGCGCGGATACGGTTATCAATAACCGCTTGAAACGCGAGTGAAATGTTACTCACCTCAGATGTGATGGAAGTTGGTTAGTGATTTACGTAAGTGTTTAGCCAGCGCCAAGTTCCGACGCGTCGCGCAAAAAGCTGTTACGCTTCGGGTTAGTGTGCTGGTTTCCTTGATTGCGCAACTTCAAGGTGCCGTATCAGATGTCCAAAATCCCCCCACATACTTTTGGACAACTGATGCGATTTGGACACGCCAAGCGTCCATTTGCGGGTAACGGCACACGCTCAGCGCGGCCTAAGAGCTTTCTGCTGCTGGCTGTCGGCTCTCAGCTTTCGGCTCTCAGCTCGACGGTGAGCGCATTGTGGGGCACGTGTACATTAGCATACTAAGTGGCCGAAAACAAGAAGCTTGATACAGGATGCTGGATGCGGGATGCGGATTTGCGGCCACGGGCAGCGAGAGAGAGGAGACCGGCGGTCGGCGGGTGTGCGGGGTTCGCCACGGCGAATCTTCGATCGGGAGACCCGCGCACACGGGAGAAGCAAGTTGATTTTGGGATAAACGCGAAGAAAATGTGCGTGCGCGCTCGCGCGGAAAAAGTTTGGAATCGGCCACAGAATGTGGTAAGGTCGACGCGGGGCGTGCTGCGCCGAGGGAGTTGTTCCTGGTGCCCTCTCACTTGTCCTTCTGCTTCTCGGATGCCTGTTGTCAGCGAGTAAAGGGGGGCAGAAGTTCTGACGCCTTTTCTTCCTTGATCCGCTGGCCGGTTGGGCGCTTCGGTGAATCGGGCCAAAGCGGTGTAGGCACAATCGGCGCTCGCAGGACACGCCCTCCTTCGCTTCTCATGCGGCCGACTAAGAAGCGCCGGCGTACTTTCGCCTTGCCATGTGAGCTTGAGCAATAATTATAAGCGCTTTCAAATCATCGCCTGCACAAAAAGCGCTATCCCTTTTTCTTCAGCAGCTGCTTATTCCGTCTAACTTCGCCTTCCAGCTCTCGGCGCAGCGAGTCGCATACCAGTTCGCAAATCTTCTCTACGACGGGATCGTCGAGGCGATAGAGAACAAACGACCCATGTTTGCGGCGGCTGATGAGCTTTGTTTCTGCGAGAAGCTTGAGATGCTTTGAAACGTTCGCCAATCCGCGGCCGGTGGCATCGACGATCTGGCCCACGTTTAGTTCGCCTTGATGCATTAGGCAATCAAGAATTGCGAGACGCGTCCGGTCACTCAGCATGCGGAATTTCGCGGCAACCAGGCCAAGAAACTCGTCACTTGGTGTTAAACGTGCCACTCTGTCGCGTCCCATCCGGATAGGAATCAACCGGAACACCGTTATGCGTCGCGTTTTTGCAAAACTCGGGCCGCAGCTTGAGAAAAACACGCGAGCTCAGCCGGGCATTGGATTTGCACAGTCAGTCAAATGGTTGAGTATTCGTTAGCCATTCCCTTTAAAGGAGACATAGGAATGCTACCGTCTACCGTGGAGCGAGTGCCAGAACATACGGCCGAAGAGGTAAACGAACGTATCGAACGTGAGACTGACGAGCGAATAGCTCGTTATCGAGAAGCCGGCCCACAAGCGATACGGCGCCGCCTTGACGAATTGAACCACGAGTGGGACATCGAGCGAACGCTTGAGGCGAATGCGGCCGCAGCCAGTCTGATCGGCTTGTCTCTCGGGGCGACGGTGAATCGTAAGTGGTTTTTCTTCCCCGCTGTTGTGGCGGCGTTTCTGTTGCAGCACGCGCTACAAGGCTGGTGCCCGCCGCTACCCGTATTTCGACGGATGGGCTTTCGCACGGCCTCGGAAATCGATCGCGAGCGTGAAGCTCTAGAGTCGCTGCTCGCTAAACGTTCAGCGACGGCAGGGCCACGTCCACGTGGATTGCCTTAAATCAAAGAGGTGCTTTGATGGCCAACCCGTTTGTCCAAAGATACTGGTCACCCTATATCGTGGGCGCCCTGATCGGCGTCCTCAGCTGGTTTGCGTTCGCCACTGCGGATAAGCCCATCGGAATTACTACGGCATTTGAGCATACCGCAGCACTATCGGGAAAAGCGGCCGTTCCCCAGTTCGAGCAAAAGAACGAATACTTTGCCGCCAAACAGGCCGAAGGCAATTCACCCAAGATTGGCTGGGAATGGATGCTGGTCGTCGGCGTATTCGTGGGCGCGCTCCTCAGCGCCGGGTTGTCCGGAGACCGCACCAGGCTTTGGGTACCCCCGCTTTGGGCTAGCCGCTTCGGCCCGAGCAAAGCCAAACGCCTGATCGCTGCCTTTCTCAGCGCGGCGCTCATGATGTTCGGCGCTCGTCTCGCCCAGGGCTGCACGAGCGGCCACGGCATCAGCGGAACGCTTCAGCTTGCGGTTTCCAGCTGGATGTTCATCTCAGTGGCGTTCGGCGTCGCCATCGTAACGGCCCTGCTCATGTATGGCAGGCAAGGAGCGGAGCATGTTTGAGTCCCCCGACAAGCTCGTTCTTGGATTTCTGACCGGCGTCATCTTCGGCTTTCTATTGCAGAAGGGTCGAGTCGCCAAGTTTGAAGTAATCGTAGGGCAGTTTCTGCTTCGCGACTGGACCGTAGTGAAAACAATGGGCACTGCGGTCGTTGTCGGCGCGATCGGCGTTTATGCGCTCGTTGCAGCCGATGCCGCTTCGCTTCACATCCGGCCGGCGCTACTTGGCGGCGTGCTCATCGGGGCCGTGTGTTTCGGCGTAGGTATGGCCGTCTTCGGCTACTGTCCAGGCACGAGCGTCGCGGGCTGCGGTGAAGGTCGACGTGACGCGATGGTTGGCGTCGTGGGGATGCTGGCCGGGGCCGCAGCGTTTGTCGCGGCCTATCCTGCGTTGCAGCCGCTCATTAAGGGCATGGGCGACTGGGGAAAAATCACGTTGCCGGAAGCGACGCATACGTCACCGTGGCTCTGGATCGGAGGATTAGCGCTTGTCGGCCTGGGGGCGTTCATTGCCGAACGACTATCCGGTCATGGTCCGCAGCAGCGCCGCGGTCGCCTGCCGCATGGTGCGCACGCCTGACATTAACATCGACGCGCCACGGCGGTGTAGGGAGGAGACTCTTCAATGTCCATGATTCTGGAGCGGGTGCAGACAGAAGGGATCGCCGAGCTGTCCTACCTGATGGGCGACGATTCCCAAGGAACGGCTGCGGTGATCGACCCGCGCGCCGACGTGGAGGTCTACGTCGAGCTGGCGCGGTCGCGAAAACTCGCCATCACCCACATCTTTGAGACGCACATCCATGCCGATTTGGTGAGCGGCGCCCGCGAATTGCAGGCGCGAGTCGGAAAGGCGGGTATTTTTGTAAGCGTTGCAGGCGGCGCAGAATACGAGTTCGACCACCAGCCTGTGCAAGACGGAGACAAGTTCGAATTCGGCGACCTCTTACTGACCGCTCGCCATACTCCGGGTCACACTCCCGAGCACGTCTCTTATGAGGCGAGTGAAAAGAATCAGACACCGAAACCGTTCGGCGTCTTCACCGGCGATTCGCTTTTTGTGAACTCCGCCGGCCGACCGGATCTCCTTGGCTCGAAGGAAGCGGAGAAGCTGGCAGACGACCTGTATGACACTCTTTACGACTACTACCTGAAACTCGATGACGACGTGATCATCTACCCGTCGCACGGAGCCGGATCGCCTTGTGGCGCATCCATTGGTGATCGACTCGAAAGCACCATTGGCTACGAACGGCAATTCAATCCGTTCCTTCAGCATTCGAATAAGGAAGAGTTCAAAGAGTACGCTCTTTCAACGGCGCCGCCGGAACCGACCTATTACAAGCGAATGAAGAAGCTCAATGCCCGCGGACCGGAAGTGCTAGGAAACCTCCCAGTGATTCCGGGCCTTCCGCCGCAGGAGTTTCAGGCCGCCGCGAAGAGTGAAAAGAACCTTGTCATCGATACACGGCAGATGCTGGCCTTCGGCGGCGGGCATATCGAAGGCGCACTCAATATCGGCGGCCGACCGGAGCTTTCGATCTGGGCTGGTTGGCTGCTCGAACCCGAGCAACCGTTGTTGTTGGTGTTGGACAGTGATGAGAAGGTCGAACAGATCGTTCGTTTGTTCCTGCGCACCGGCTTCTCGAAGTTTGCGGGCTACCTTGTCGGCGGCATGAAAGCTTGGGACAACGCTGCGTTGCCGCTTGCGGAAATCGACCAAATGACCGTTCATGAACTGAAGAAACGAACTGACGAAGTGCAAATCGTCGACGTTCGCTCTCCTGATGAGTGGAAGCGCGGACGAATCCCCGGCGCCAAGCATCTCTTCCTGCCGGAACTAGAAAAAAAGAGCCGCGAGTTAGATAAAAACGCTCCGGTCGCCGTTTACTGCGACAGCGGTTACCGAGCCAGCCTGGGAACGAGCATTTTGCAAAAACAAGGCTCTAGGGTGCACAACATTCCCGGCAGCTGGCAGGCGTGGGTGAACGCCAAATACCCGGTGGAGAAATGACTTCCATGAGAACCGCAGCCACCCTAGGGACGATGGCAATCATCTTGCTGGCAGCGTCAACGGCTTGGGCGCAGCAGCCGACCACGAGCCCCGAAGCCTACTCAGGTCCTGCCTGGTCACCGTACCTTGTGGGCGCTTTGATCGGCGTCCTGTCAATGTTCACGTTTTATTTTTCCCGCAAGCCGCTGGGAGCTTCCACCGCCTACGCACGCATCGCCGGGATGATTGGCTCCGTTATCGCCCCGAAGCACACCAAGTCGCTCAAGTTCTACCAGGACAAGAAGCCCGTGGTGGATTGGGAAGTCATGCTGCTCGTCGGCGTCGTCGTGGGTGCATTCCTCGCCGCCTTCCTTGGAAATGAATTGACGCTTCGCTGGGTCCCGCCCATGTGGGAGGCGCGCTTCGGAGAAAGCGTCGGGCTCCGACTTGCGGCCGCGTTTGGCGGAGGGCTCTTGATGGCCTTCGGGGCGCGGCTCGCCGGAGGGTGCACCAGCGGCCATGGCATCAGCGGCACGATGCAACTCGCAGTGGGATCGTGGATCGCCGTGATTTGCTTTTTTGTAGGGGGCATCGCCACGGCTATGCTCATGTTTCGCATTTAGGCCAGAGCCATGAGTGAAAAGAAACCTACTGCCGCTCAAAGCGAACCGAACCCCGGCGTCCAGCTCGCGCTAGGCTTTCTGTTCGGAATCGTGTTTGGGTTTCTCCTGCAAAAGGGAGGCGTCGCCAAATACCACATCTTGATCGGCGTGCTGCTTCTGGAGGATCTTACAGTCATCAAGGTGATGCTCTCGGCGATCATCGTGGGAATGGTCGGCATATTTGCGATGCACCGCTTGGGAATGATCGAGCTTCAACTGAAACCGACTCGGTATGCAGCGAATGTTTTGGGAGGTCTCATCTTCGGCGTCGGCTTCGCCCTCATCGGCTACTGCCCAGGAACGGGCGCCGCGGCGCTCGGCCAAGGAAATTACGACGCCATTGGCGGCGTATTGGGCTTGATGGCCGGATCCTTTTTATACGCCGAGGCTTCGGCCGCACTTTCTCGCTCTGTAGAGAAATGGGGGGACCGCGGGAAAATGACGCTGCCGGAAATGGTCGGGATCTCGCCGAATGCTTTTGTGCTTGTATTTGCGCCGCTGCTCGCATTGGCACTTGTCGCAATCGAGCAATTCAGCAGCCGCAGATAACGAGCCGTCAGTGAACGGCGCATCTTTACGTCGGGATTTCGTTTTATTGACAGTGCTTCTAACCACTATTTGCGGAACTGCAGGCCCATCGGATCCTGCCAGGTGAGTTTGACGGGTTCTGCTACCTTATGATTGCCTGCGTCTCCCGACCGAGTTTCAACTCTTGGAGGGTTGCAAGCGGCAAGTGCATAAGGACGAACCGACATGTGCCGTGTGACTTCGCTCCGTAAGCCCGCGGCTGGGAACGTCGCCTGGGGAGGGTTCGGCAACGGTTGCCACCGCGAAGCGCGCCAAGCTTACCAAACAAGCCTAGCCCGAATGCTTTCGATCAAGCCGGCGCTGTCCACGCGGCGCTAGTGGCCGCTGGCGCCGGCGCGTCGGCCAAAGAGGTGGCTCGATCGTTTGGCCGCGCCACCGACGGGCGCGTGGAGCGCGTTGCGAAGATTCTTGAAACGATTGAAGCGCTGGGGAAGGCCCGCGAGCTGGATGATGGCCGGTACGTCGCCGTGTGAGCGGCTGAACGAGTAGCTTGGCACGCTCGGCTGCGAGTAGGCGCGAGTGGAATTCCTACACTCGGAAAGCCCCCCTCCCCGCTCGCTTCGCGATTGACTACCGCACTGTGCTCGCCACTGGCGACAGTGCTCGTTTGGTCCCTCCACGCCGAGGGGAGGGAGCCAGACGGGAGTTAGTTGAGGCGAATGGTCGATCGGAGACGTTCAGCACGTAGGCGAGCTTTTCCAAAACCCGCGTTCTTCCATCCGAGTGTTCGCCACGGTGAATCTTCGATCGGAAATACTCGGCTACGTGGGAAACGCTCGACCAGCGCTACGCGATCAGCTCGTGATGCACGCGGGCCTCGCCGGCCGGGCCGATGATCCGCTGATCCAGCCCGAGATAGTTGTAGGTGAGCTTGTGGGCATCGAGGCCCAACAGGTGAAGGATCGTGGCCTGGAGGTCGCGCACGGTCATTTCGTTCTTGGTGACGAAGTAGCCGAAATCGTCCGTCTCGCCATACGTGAAGCCCGGCTTCATGCCGCCGCCGGCAAACAGCATCGTGAACGACTTTGGGTGATGATCGCGGCCCAAGTAGGTCGAACCATCGCGGGCCTCCATCATAGAGGTGCGGCCGAACTCGCCGCCCCAAACGACGAGCGTATCATCCAACATGCCGCGCAGCTTGAGATCGCGAATGAGAGCCGCCACCGGCCGGTCGATCTCCTGGCACTTTTTGGGCAGCGCGTGCACCAGGTCATCGTTTACGCCGGTGCCATGGCCGTCCCAGCCCCAATCATAAAGTTGCACGAAGCGCACGCCCTGCTCCACCAGCCGCCGCGCGAGAAGGCAATTGTTGGCGAACGACGCGGCGCCGGGCTCGGCGCCGTATGCGGCCAGCGTCTCGGGCGACTCGTGGCGAATGTCCATTACTTCGGGCACCGACAACTGCATGCGGAACGCCAGCTCATACTGCTCGATACGCGAGAGCGTATCGGCCGAGCCGAATTCGTCGGCGTGCTGGCGGTTCAAGTCGGCAAGCGTATCGAGACTGCGGCGGCGCACATCGCGGCTCATGCCCGGCGGATTATCGACAAACAAAATCGGATCGCCCGCCGAGCGACACTGCACGCCCTGATATATGCCGGGCAGGTAGCCGCTGCCCCACACGCTCTTCCCGGCGTCGGGCGATTTGCCGCCGGACACGAGCACGATGAATCCCGGCAAGTCGCGGTTCAACGTACCCAGGCCGTAAGTGGCCCACGAGCCGAGCGACGCATGGCCAAGCAATTGGCTGCCGGTGTGCATCAAGAGCTGCGCCGGCGCATGGTTGAATTGCTCAGTGGTCATCGAGCGGACAATCGTGAGATCGTCGGCGATGCTGGCCAGATACGGCAGCAGGCAGGAGAACGATGCGCCGCACTCCCCATGCCGGCCGAACTCGTACATCGTGCCCAGCAGCTTGGGATGGCCCTTGATGAATGCGAACCGCTGGCCTTTGAAGAACTCTTCAGGACAATGCTGACCATCGCGCTTGGAAAGCTCCGGCTTGTAATCAAGCAGCTCAAGCTGCGACGGGCCGCCGGCCATGTGCAAAAAGATGACCTGCTTTGCGCGCGGCCGAAAATGCGGCAGATGATTGGCCGGCTGGCGAGCCGGGTCGACCCCAACCCCGGCGGCCTTGGCGCCGTCTCCCAACAGCGAAGCGAGTGCGATGCCGCCCAAGCCGACATGACACTGCCGCAAAAAGTGCCGCCGCGTAACACCGTGCAGATATTCGTACCGTGGATTCATGGGTTGGCATTCAGCCCCCGGCTCTGCCGGGGGTTCTATCGTGCGAAAGCGCCAAAACCCCCGGCGGACCCGGGGCTTAGTTGTTTATTGTTTCATCAAGGTTCAGAAGCACATTGCTAACAACCGTCCAAGCGGCTAGCTCGGGGATGCTAAACGGCTTGTCTGGTGAACCAAGTTCACTCGTGGCCATCTCCGTTGCCGCTTCGGGATTCTGTTCGTAATGCTGGCGCTCGGATTCAAAAAGCTCGATCAAACGCGCAACTTCCTGCGGCTTGGGCTGTCGCGCCAGGACGCGGCGGAATGCAAAAGTAGCGCAAGCAGCCGTACCGCCGTCCGCATTTTCCATGATCCGTCGCGCCAGCGCCTGGGAAAATTCCACATACGCCGGATCATTCAACAGGGCAAATGCGGCAACCGGCGTGTTCGTGGCGACGCGGCGAATTGTGCACGTCTCACGGCTCGGCGCATCAAGCGCCATCGCCGACGGATACGGACTGGTGCGCCGCCAGAAAGTATACAGACCGCGGCGATACCGGTCCTCGCCCTTGCTCGTAAGCCAGCGATCGTCGCTGTAAACCACTTGCCAAACACCTTCCGGTTGCGGCGGCATCACGCTCGGCCCGCCCATCTTGCGGCTCAAAAGCCCGCTCGCGGCCAGTGCCTGGTCACGTATCTGCTCGGCGCTCAGCCGCACGCGCGGCCCGCGCGAGATCAAGCGATTTTCCGGATCGACCCGCAATTTTTCAGCCGTCGCACCGGCCGACTGACGATACGCGGCAGACATTACAATCGTTTTCGTCAAATGTTTGAGCGACCAGCGCGGGTACCCGCTTGCGGGTGCCATCAGTTCGACGGCCAGCCAATCGAGCAATTCAGGATGCGTTGGCAGCATGCCTTGCGAACCGAAGTCCTCGCTCGTCAGCACGATGCCGGCGCCGAACAATTGCTCCCAGTGCCGATTGGCCGCCACGCGTGCTGTGAGCGGATTGTTGCGATCGACCAGCCATCGCGCGAAGCCGAGGCGATTGCGCGGCTGGTCCTCTGGAAATGCGGGGAAGACTTCCGGAGTATCGGCAGTCACTTCTTCGCCGGGATTTAAAAAGCTGCCGCGAAGAAATATGTGCGTGCTGCGCTGCTTGTCAGCGGCCAGCTCTTTCATGATCGGGGTCTTATCCGGTTTGTACTCCTCGGTAAGACGCCGCTTTATATCTTCGCGTTTCGCCACCAGCCGCGACAGCTCCGGGAAAGTGGAATGGAAGTGCTTGGTAATGGACTGCATCTGAGCAGGAGTCCGTTTATCCGGAGCGATGCGGGCGATTTCGCGGATCTCGGCCGGCGCGGTCGCTGCCTTTGCCGCTCGCGGATCATCCGTCACAAGGAGACGAAAGTATCCAAGCGTTTGTCCTTGGCGCCCATCCAAGTGCGTCTGCTGATCCAGCACGAAACGCAGCGCAACTTCCGACTCCGATTCAATCGGTTGCTCCAGGCCGAGAGTAATCGACTGCGGCCCATCGCTCTGCGGGTCGGGAGACCAGCCATGCTTGGTCCGGTCGTGAAACTCAACGACATGGCTGGCCGGATAATCCTTTCGCTCGCTGTCGGCGCTTGCCCGGGCGAACTGCGGCGTCGATTCATTGTCGACCGTCAACTCGGCGCGCAGATCGGGCGAAAACAAGAGCGTCTGCTGCCATACCGGTTCGCGATTCGAGTCCAAAAGCGACACGCGCGCTCCGATCATCCGATACGGATGAGCATCCTCGTTCCACAGCACCACGCGCTCCACGCGCGTCGGCTCACGCAATTCAACCTCCCACCATGGGTTGTCGTTGAACGCTGTGTGCGAGATCGTCCGTCCGGTGGCGAAGTGCGGATGCGTGCTACCGTCGATCGCTAGCCGGGCTTCACCCTCGTACGCGGTGCTGGATTGCCGAGCGGTCCCAGCGCGCGCGACGTTTTCGTCGCCGCGAAACACTTCGACTTCCGACATCGTCAAATAATCGTGCCGGTCGGGCAGCTCCACACGGACGAATTTTACGTTCTCCGCGGGCGTGATAGGCTCTTCATGCACTTCGACGCGCGAAAGCACAAAGCCGCCGTCAGCCGCTCGCCCCGGACCACCCTGAGGCAGCGACTCATGCGGCAACGCTTCCAGCCGCACCGCAGTGATCCGTTTCAGATTTGTCGTCGCATGCACCGAATAGGTGTCAGTATCAGGCGTGGCGCCCGAAACAAGCACCGAACCGTCTCCCTGAACAGTACAGGTGGCTCCCCCCTTCGAAGTAACTGTAGCCGGCGTCAGAGGCTGCCACGATATATCCGCCGCGACCGCTGCCTCCCATTCGCGCTGCGCCGACGAAAGCGAGTTTATCTGCTCCTTATATTCCTCGTCGCATTTCGCCAGCTGCCGATCCAATTCCGCTTTCAGCTGTTTCTGCTGATCGGTTGGCGTCAAGAACAGCGGCTCCTGGTCATATCGGTCGGCGTCGGCCGTCTGGTTAAAGAACGCGAATAGTTCGTAAAACTCCCGGTGGCTCAGCGGATCGTATTTGTGCGTATGGCATTGGGCGCAGCCGGCTGTCATTCCCATCCATACTTGCATCGTAGTGCTGACACGATCGATCACCGCCGCCACGCGATATTCTTCATCATCCGTTCCGCCTTCATCGTTTTGCATCGTGTTGCGATGAAACGCCGTGGCGATGATCTGCTCGTCCGTGGGATTTGGCAACAAATCGCCCGCCAACTGCTCGATAGTGAATTTGTCGTATGGCATGTCGGCATTGAGCGCATTGATCACCCAATCGCGATACGGCCAGATGGTTCGCGTGGAATCCTTTTCATATCCGGTGGTGTCGGCGTACCGGGCCAGGTCCAACCACTTACGTGCCCAATGTTCGCCGTAGGCCGGCGAAGCAAGCAGACGATCCACCAACCGCTCGTACGCATCCGTCGACTCGTCGCGCACAAACGCATCGACCTCTTCGATGGTCGGCGGCAAACCCGTGAGGTCGAGCGACAGGCGACGGATCAAGCGATAACGGTCCGCTTCCGGCTCGGGCTTCAAACCGGCCGCCTCCAACCGAGCCAGCACAAAATAATCAATTGGGTTGCGGCACCAGGCGGAGTTTGAAACCTGCGGCAGCGGCTGGCGTTGTGGCGGCTCATACGACCAATGTCGCGAGTATTCGGCGCCGGCGGCGATCCACTGCTGGATCTTTTCAATCTCTTGCCTGCTAAGCGACCGACCCGTCTCCACAGGCGGCATGCGCTCTTCAATGTCCTCACTCGTGATCCGGCGCACCAGCTCGCTGTCGTCCGGCGAGCCGGGCACAATCGCGCCGAACTCGACGGCGACATCCCGCACGTCCAGCCGCAAATCAGCCTGCCGGTGCCCTTCGTCCGGCCCGTGACACGGGAAGCAATTCTTCGAGAGTATGGACCGGATCTCGAAGCGGAAGTTCGGCGCGCCGTTTTCCGCGGCACGTGCCTGCGCGCAGAGAGTCGCCACCGCCAGCCCAGCGACCGCCCTGCCCCACATCTTGACGAAACCCGCCATCAATTCCTCCGCGCCTGTCCGTATTATATTCATCTGCGCAAAAAGGCAGAAAGTCACGGTCGTTTTGCGGTTTCTTCTCCGCACGTTTCCTGCGGTGCCCGATCGCCAACCGTGTTTGATCCGAAGGCGTTTTTTGACTACAAAATGAGAAAGGAATCCTAGCGCCACGACAGCGACGGGCAAATTGTGGCCCCGCATTTACTCGCCGCCGGGGCGAAGACGACAAACATGAGAATGCGGCTTCTTTTCGGAGCGATCTTGGCTCCGCTGTTGGCGGCTGCGGCATGGTCACTCGCCGCAGTTGCCGACGATCTTCGCCAGCAATCGGCTCAATCCGTCGACCAGCCACGAATCGATCGGACCGCCAAGCAAGCCCTTCGCTGCACGGTCCGTCGTGACACCAACGGTTGGTGGCTGGCAGAGCCCGACGGGACGACTTTTTTTTCGCTCGGCGTCTGCATGTTCAATCAGGGCACCGACAAAAACGAATATGAAGCCACCAAGCCCAGCTACAGCGCCCTGCGTCATTATGCAACGCCCGACGCCTGGGCCGAGGCCAGTTTGGGCAGGCTCAACGCTTGGGGCTTTACGACGATCGGCGGATGGAGCGATTACGCCACCGTCCGCCGCGCCGGCGATAGCCGCTGGTGGCTTACGCCGGTGCTCCACATGGGCTCCACTTCGGGCGCTCCGTGGTTCGATATGTGGGACGAGAAAGTGATTCGTCGCATCGAGGAAGTCGCGGCACAGAACATGGCCGCGACGCGCGGGGACCCGCGCGTGCTTGGCTATTACAGCGACAATGAGCTTGGCTGGTGGAACGCCATCCTATGGAAGATGACGCTGGAACAACCGCCTTCCAGCGGCCAGCGCCAGCGGCTGGTGCGCCTGGTCCGCGAGACATACGCCGACGACTGGCAAGCACTCACGCGCGATTTCGAACCGCAGAATGCGACAAATTGGGGTGAACTAGAGCAGAGCGGCATGCTGTGGCTACGCCCTGGTAGCGAAGGCATCCGAACCATACGCCGTTTTCTCAGCCTGGCCGCCGACCGCTACTATCAACTCATGCACGACACGCTTCACAGGCTCGAGCCCGATGCCATGTACCTCGGCGATCGTTACCAATCGTTTTATTATCCAGAAGTTGCCACGGCCAGCCGGCCGTACGTGGACATTGTTTCCACAAATCTCAATGCCAGCTGGAACGACGGCACGTTCATCAACGCGTACCTGGATACGCTGCATCAACTGACGGGCAAGCCGATCATCGTCAGTGAGTTTTACATGGCGGCCCGCCAGAACCAGAGCGGAAACAAAAACTCGGTCGGCGGCTTCCCCGAGGTCATGACTCAAGTGGAGCGCGCCGCCGGCCTTGCGAGCACTTTGCGCGAACTTGTGCGTCGACCCTACGTCGTCGGCGCCGATTGGTTTCAATATTACGATGAGGCCCCACACGGACGGAAACTCGACGGTGAAGATTACAACTTTGGCCTCGTGGATATTCACGATACGCCATACAAGGACGTCACGGACGCCTTCGCGGCGCTCAACTTGTCGGAACTGAAAGCTGCCGCCGGATCGCGAGCGGCCACCGCCTCCGACAATCAGCAAAATTCCGTGTCCTTCAGCGTCGCCATGCCCGTGCCTCCAGCGCCCGAGGATCCTCTGGTTGATTTTCAATTCACTCGCGCGATCAAGAACTGGGATCGGCGGCGCGGTTTTTTCCCCGCGGTAAGCGAGCATCCGATCGGCGACCTGTATCTCTGCTGGAGCCCTGCGGCGCTTTACCTGGCCACTTGCGTAATTGATATTATCGAGCCGGATTACTACCGTGATGGAAGGATTCCTAATGTCGATCGGCCACTTTGGACAATTCAGGTGAACGGCCGCGAGCCAATCATCGCGAGAATTGGCGCCGGGGAGAATCCAGAAATCAGTGATTCATCAGCCCGTGTCAAATCAATTTCCGGCCTGTACCACGACGTGCGCTGCATCACGGTCATCCAGTTGCCAGCAAGTTATTTTGACAAGGAGTCGCTTCGGCCGGGCGACGAGTTCAGACTGGACACCAGCTTCGTTAGCCACGGCCGAGCATATCGGATCGAATGGAAGGGCAGATTCAAGTTATCAGAATAATATTCTGTAGGATAAATGAAACTCGCTCCATGTCACGACCAGGATCGATTTGAGCCGCGCCGCTGGCTGGCAAAGTGGCGCTTTCCGCGCTTTGGAATGCGCACCCTGTTTGCCGCGGTCCTGGCATACTGTTTTTTGCTGGCGTGGATCGGCGTACGCTGGCGATGGCTCGAGACGCAGAAGCAAATACTCGCATCGTTGGAGAGTTTTGGGCCGGGCACGGTGATGAGCGGCGGCGATGTCGTCGTTCTTTCGCTGCAGAGCACCGAAATCCGCGACGATGATCTCGTGCACGTTGGCCGATTGTCGTCTCTCGAACAGCTGGATTTGCAATACACGAAAATCACGGACCGCGGCGTGAGCCATTTAACGGGGCTCACTGAGCTTCGTTTTCTTTCCATTGGCGGAACGCTGATCACCGACAAGGCAATGCAATCCATCGGCAAGCTCACCAAACTGGAGGACTTGCTGGTCGGCGGCACGCGCGTGGGCGATGAGGGCATGACGCACCTTCGCGAGCTTAAAAAGCTGCGCAATCTTGACATCGGCGCCACAAAAGTCGGTGACGAAGGCCTGGCCGCTCTCAGCGGACTTTCGCAGCTACGCAGAATTTACTTGCGCGAGACGCGAATTACCGATCACGGCGCTCGACACCTCAAGAACCACCCTCGATTGAGATTCTTGGCGCTCAACAAGACGCAAATCACCGATGCCGGTCTAACACACCTGCAAGAACTTCAGGAACTTGAAACGTTGTGGCTGCATGAGACTCAGATTTCGGATGCCGGACTCGCTCATCTCACCGGGCTGCGGCGTCTGCAGCAATTGGAGCTCATGAAGACCCAAGTGTCAGACGCCGGAGTCGCCGAGTTGCGATCGCACTTGCCCAATC
>DATFGJ010000229.1:0-5651 GCA_035249585.1 Lacipirellulaceae bacterium | reverse complement strand
GAACTCGTCCGTGAGAACGTCAAGCAGCTCAGGATTTGTCGCGGGGTTGCCTGCACGGATGTCGTCCAGCGGCTCGATGATGCCGCGACCCGTGAGGTAGCCCCAAATCCGATTCACGTAGCTCCGCGCGAAGTACGGGTTGTCGGATGACGTGATCCATGCGGCTAGTTGTTCGCGCCGCGATGCGCCATCCTTCGTTTCGTGATTGCACTGGAAGGGAAACTCCGGCGCAGCTACCGCCCCAGTGCGGTCGTGCTTCACGTCGCCTTGCGGGAGATCGGCCACGATTTCATACAGCGGCTGCCCGGACTCGACGGCCGTGCCGCCGATCATTGCATCGCCGCCCGCCGGGTCCTTGCTTAATCCCACCTGCGCAAAGTACGCCGTCAACTCGTAATACTGATCCTGGGTCCAGCGCTCAAACGGATGGTCGTGGCACTTGTTACAGTTAAACCGTGTGGCCAGGAAAAGGTGTGTCGTGTTCTCCATGAGCGCCTGTGGAGTGCGCAGGATTTTGTAATACGCCGCGGCCGGGTTGTCCTTCGTCGAACCCGTGGCGGTGAGGATCTTTCTAACGAACTGGTCGTAGGGAGTGTTGGCGGCCACTTCTCCGCGAATCCAGTTGCGCAGGGAGACTGCTCCCTCGACGCCCAAAAACTTGCGGTTGACCAACAACAGGTCGGCCCATTTGTTCGTCCAGTACTCGATATAGTCGTCGCTGCCGATGAGCTCGTCGATTAATGCGTCGCGCTTGATGCGCATCTCGCGCGGGTCATCGACGAACGCCTGCAGCTGCTCCGGCGTCGGCGGCAAGCCAGTAAGGTCAAGATAAACGCGCCGGACGAACTCGTAATCGTCCGCCAGCGGCGAGGGAAGCGTCTTGGTGCGCCGCAATTTGGCGGCCACCAGCTCGTCGATGCGATTGTTCGCCGGTGGCTCCTCCCATTCAAAGCCGGTGCGATCGCCCATCACGGTGAGTGTCGTCGCCGCGTAATTCCCTTCGTAGCGCACGAGCACCGCCGCCTCGCCGCGCCGCAATGCCTCGAGAAGACCCGGCTGCTCGGGCAGCGTCTTCACCACGTCGGTGTTGCTGCTCTCCAAAAACGCTTCGCGCGTGACATCGCGCTGGGCCCCGTCGGAATAAATCGCCACAACGCGAACCTGCTGCAGCGAACCGATCGCTTCGACCACCGGATTCGCGGGCGTGATCTCCAGCCGCGTTACCCGCGGCGATGTAATATCAAGGCGTGCTCCGTCGGCGATCCACTGACGAATCGCCTCGTAATATTGGCTACCCGGTTTGATTACCTGCCCGCCTTGATGCGGTACAGCCGCCGTGGGCTTGAGCAACATAAGGCTATCGGCCGGCGAAGCCACATTCACTCGGCGCGAAGCCAGGTCGTCGGTGAGCGCTCGCACGTCAAAAATCGGGTCGTAGCCGCGGAGCGAAAGCTTGAATCCGTTTTTCCCGGCTTGCGCCCCATGGCATGTGCCCGCGTTGCATCCGGCGCGGGCCAGCAGGGGCGCAATGTCGCGAACAAAATCCGGCTGCGGCTTAATCTCCACATTCGACACCTGAATTTCCGCCGTCGCCGACTTGTCGTGAAACGTTACTTTCAGCACTGCAGCGCCATTTGCGCTGGGCCTCACAAGGCCCGCCGAATCGACGCTCGCGACCGGCGCCGAAAAACTGTAAGCCACCTCGCGCGTCACATCGATCTTCGCTCCGGTCGACAATTCGGCCGTGACAACGATTTGTGCGTAGCGCGCAGGACCGTCGAGGTGGATCGTAGCAGGCTCCAACAAGAGCGAAGCAACGGCATCGCCGTCACGTAGCCGGGTCTCTCCGATCGAAGATTCGCCGTGGCGAAGACTCGGTTCCGCGTCTCGGACTGGCGCGGCTACGTGGGCAGCCGCAGCCGCATCAACGCTCTTACTTATTTCGACCGGCGAGAATGCCGCGGTAACGGTACCAGTCAGCGTATCAATAAGCCGCACCATTCCATCGCCGCCCGCGGCCGCAACTCGGTCGCCGCTCGGGTTAAGCGCCACGGCATATACGCCGCCTTCCGCCACTTCTATCTTGGCCGACGCCTGGATGTTCGCGTCGTAATGCTTCTTCAGCTGCGCTTTTTCCTGTTCGCTGTGCTGATACGTCGGCTTGTGAAGGATGGTTTGGATTTCGCCCGGTATCGTCGGCGCGGGCTCCATGCGATAGACGTGTACATGGCCGTGACCGTCGAGGCTGCTGCCGGCCACGATGACGCGACCGTCGGGCGTGATGTCGACGCTGAAAATTCGCCCCGGCAATGGCGGCAGCTCCCACAACAAGTTGGCATCGTCGCCGATCTGCCGCGCCGTTGTACGGTGCATCCGGTAAATTCGCGGCGTGCCGTCGGCTCCGCCGAAAAGTATCTCGTCCCGCAGCGGATGCCGCTCCACACTTTGAATGCCGCCTTTTAGAGCACCCGGCGTAATCGATGTGATGTTGTCGATGAACCGCTCGGTCGCCACTTCGATGAGCTTGGCTGCCATGTCCCGGCCAACCGACACCAAATGGGTTCCGTCGACCGAGAATACGGTGTCCAACACCCAGTCGTCGTGCGCACTCTGATAAAGCAGCTGCTCGCCGGTTTCAGCATCGATCGCCCGGACTGAGCTATCCGTGCAGCCGAAAGCCAGCCGCTTGCCATCGGGCGACCAGGAAGCGCCGAACACCGAATCGTGAGTCACGGGGATTGAATGAAGCAGTGTCCGGTCCGTCATATTCCAGATTTGCACTTCGCCCATGCGGGCCGGCCTGCCGCCCGTGACGGCCAGCTTCGTACCGTCCGGCGAAAAGCGCACCGACTCGATCCGCTCCGACATGCCCACTAGCCGCGCCAACAAGCCTGTGCCATCGGCTTTGTGCAGCAGCACCTCGTGAAAGCCGGCGATGGCAAGGAGCGTGCCGTCCGGCGACCAGTCAATCGATGTAATGACGGGCGGGCCGCTATAAATGGGCGGATGCTCGGCATCAATCGGCTGTGCGCTTGTGGGCGGCGTATCATCGCGCGCCCCCTCTTCAATCCATCGGCGGATGAGCGCAATTTGGCCCTCCTCGAGCGGCTTCTTGCCCTGCGGCATCGCCGCTTCACCATCCGTAGGAGTGATCTGCTCGATGAGATAACTTTCATCCGGCTTCCCGGGGACAACGGCGGGCGAACCGCTCTCGCCGGCAACCAGCAGGTTCTTGAACGAGGTCATTTCCAAAGTGCCGCTCGGCTTGGCCGGCTGATGACAACCGTGGCAATTTGCCTGCAGGATCGGAAGGACGTCGCGATAGTAACTGACTTCGCCTTCCGACTCGGCAGCCGGCGGTTCGGCGACACGATCTGCGGCGAAAGTCGACCGGGCCAGAATCAGAAAAACCGCGGCCAGCGCGCATCGTGGTCCCAAAGAAATACGACTCAAAGTCGCCGCAGTCCGATACATCGAGCGGCTCCACGACAGGTTAGAGAGTGCGGCCTATTCCGCCGCTGGGCGCGCCGCTTGCCAACTTAACCGCTGCGGCCCCGCGGGGCAAAGCCTTTTCAATCCCTATCCTATTGAAAAATGCGAGTAAAACTAGCGCAAAGGCGCATTGACTTCACGTTTTGCCCCCGTCGCCCTTCCGCAGTTAATCGTAGATCGGCAAGAACGTGTTGAATGCCTTCTCGCCAAATACGCCTGGGTCATTGAAGCGGCGGTTGCGATCGAGCGCTGTGATGGCCTTCATTTCTTCGGGCGACAACTCGAAATCGAAGATCGCCAGATTTTCGCGCAGCCGTTCGGGCCGCGTCGTTTTCGGTATCACCGCAGTGCCACGCTGGACGCCCCACCGCAAAAGAATTTGCGCTGGCGTTTTTCTGTGTCGCTTCGCCGCCTGGCGCACGACCGACTGTTCCAACGCCGATTCATTCGGTCCGGCCATGTCCAGCGAAACGTACGATGCAGCGCCCAGTGGCGAAAACGCAGTCACTACAATTCCTAGCTCCTTGCAGAAGCGCAGCAGCTTCTCCTGCGCCAGAAATGGATGCATCTCGACTTGCAGCACTGCTGGTGCGATTTCGGCATACGTCAACAAATCGCGCAGTAGCGAAGTGTTGAAATTGCACACACCGATGTTGCGCACAAGGCCGGCGCGAACCAGTTCCTCCATAGCCCGCCACGTTTCGGCGATTGGCACCTTGGCCAACTCCACTCGAGGTCGTGCGGCATCCGGGTCGTGAAACCAGCCTGGTGGGTATCGTGTGTCAAACGGAACGTGCTTTTGCGCCAGCGGGAAATGAATCAAATACAAATCGAGATAGTCGAGCCGCAAATCGGCAAGCGATCGCTCGACCGCCGGCAGCACGTGCTCGGCCGCATGATACGTGTTCCAGAGCTTCGACGTGACCCACAACTCCTCGCGCCGACACGTACCTGAATGTAGAACCTGCTGTAGGCCTTCACCAACCTCCGCTTCATTTCCATAGTCGCACGCGCAATCGAAATGCCGGTACCCGGCTGCAACCGCATCTTGAAACGTGCGCGCCGTCTGTTCTTGCGGAACTTTCCACAACCCAAGTCCAACCGCGGGCAGCTCATCGCCGCTTACAAGCTTGCACGCAATGATATTCACTTCAATTCACTTGTCCTTGCAATGAGCCCAAGTTCGCTACTTACAGCTGCAATCGCGCGGATTCTTGAACAGGAGGAAGCAGAGGCAGCAGAGCTCAATGCAGACCCTGCTCCCTCTGCTAACTCCTGTTCGCTGACTCACTATGTCATATAAATTCCGGGATTCCTAGACATTGTTGAAGGATGCCAAACTCCAGTTAGCCTTTTGATTAGTTGGCCGTTATATTGGCGAGTTGCGACCCAACGGGAGTGTAAAGTGCATTACTTGTACGCATCGAAGAAGGCCGTGCCGCTGCGCCTCGTGGCGACGTTTGATTCCGAGCCGCAGCTCTTGTCCTACGTCCGTTGGGCGACGCTCGAAGAAACCGGCGAGCGCTCCGGCAAATTCGAACAGGGAAGCGTGCTTGCCGGCTATAATCGGTGGGAATCGTCGCGCGAGCCGCTCACGGATGAAGACGATTCGCTAGTCGAGCATAACCCCACGCCCAGCATGCTGTAGGGATTTCGCGATGCGCATTCGTTTGAGACTGTCGTTGGCTTTCTGGATAGTTTCTACGCTTAGCACCGGGCAACTTTGCGCGCAAGAGCGACCAGTTGTCGATATTCTGCTCAAGGCTGGCACGATCGTTGACGGCACGGGCGGCGATCCGTATGAAGGCAGCGTTGCGGTGCGCGATGGAATGATTGTCGCCGTGGGGGCAGATCTCGAAATCGCAGCGGCACGGCAGACCATCGATTGCAACGGGTTGGTGATTTGCCCTGGCTTCATCGACCTGCACAACCACAGCGACAACACAATTCTCGCGCCTGAAACGCGCGACGCCCGCTGCTACTTGACGCAGGGCTGCACGACCCTTGTGACCGGCAACTGCGGCGGCGGCAAGCGCGATACGGGCGAATTCTATGATGAGCTTGTGGCTAGCGGCGTCGGCGCCAACATTGCGCATCTCGTCCCGCATGGCGCAATCCGCGATCAAGTAATGGGCAAGGTTCGCCGCGCGCCCACGGAC